>JBEKKG010000140.1:0-11349 GCA_050010835.1 Planctomycetota bacterium | reverse complement strand
CATCTCCGGCGCGCGCGGGCTGCCGGGGTTGAGCTTGAGCATCCGGTCCAGCAGCAGTACCGCCTTCTGGTAGTCTTTTTCGCCGATGTTGCATTGGGCGCGCAAAATGCCGGTGTCCGCGTCCATGCGCTCTTGCGGCGTCTCCCATTCAATGTTGTTCAGTTCATTGAGCGCGCTCTCGTAGTCGCCACTCTTGATCCAGGCGCCCACGCTCAACAAACGGCTGCGGCGGCCAACGGCGTAACTCCGGTCCGTCACAGGCACCACCGTGCGCATACTCTCATAGCGTCTGACGGCTTCCTCGCGCATGTTCAAGGCCGCGTACACATCTGCAAAGTAGATCTGTTTCAAGACGGGTTCAACGGGAGGCGCCAGGTCGCCGTCCGGGATGCCTTTCAGGATTTCGAGCGCCTCCTTGGCCTTGCCGAGAACGTTGGTGAGCAGCCCCGCGCGGTGCAGTCTCGCGCTCGCCTTGGTCGCTTTATCGCCCGGACCGTTAATGGCTTCAACGAACGCGCGGTCCGCCTGGAGGTAATCTTTGAGCTGGCTTTGCAATTCGAGAGCCAGCGTCTTGAAGACCAGCGCGTGGCTGTCAGCGGGGATGTCCTTGGCCACTTTCCACGCCTGGGTGGCACAGGCCGCGAGCAGTTCCTTATCCTTCAGCCTCTCGGCATAAGTGACCACCGTGCGCATGTCCGCGCCGCGGACGGCCTGCGCTTCCAGGCGCGAGAGCAGGGCGGTGCGGTACTCTTTCCAGCGGTTGTCGTCGAATTCCTCGCGTTGCGTCCAAACCGGCTCGACCATCACTGTCTGCTTGAGCGGAGTGAAGGAAGACTCCGGGCTGGGAATGAGGGTGACCGTGTAGGTGCCCGGGGTGATGAAGCCGTGCTTGATCGCAAAGCTCTCCTTGGTGTTCATACTGACGACCGCGCCGTCGCCGAAGTCCCACTTGACGGTCCCAGTCGCATTGGCGCGCGCTTCGAAGACGTAGCGTACTATGTGCCGCCAGTCCACCACGACATGGTCTTGCGGGGTCCAGTGGAAATCGAGGAGTTGGTGGTTATCAACGCGCTCGATGGTCTTGGCGCGGGCGCGGCCAATGGGAACAAAGCAGTTATCCTCCATCAGGTGCAGTAGTTTCTCGCCTGGCAACTGCCAAGCCGCCATAGTGGCCGTCTCACCTTGCGACTGGACGTGATAGTACTCCATTACGTGCGTCCCCGCGCCCAGCTTGATCTCCCCAGCGTGCTGGCCAAATTGCCCCTGCCACTTGTCGTGCCAGCCGGGGAATTCAGCCACCATGACTTTATCCACCCATACGAACGAGGCCTTGTCCGAGTTCGTGGCAAAGCGGTACATGCCAGCCGCCGGGGCATGGAAACAAGCGCGGTAGTAGGTGACGAAGTTCTCGTTGGGGCCAAGGGGGTTGTAGCCATCGAAAATCTTCGGCCGCAGGACCTTGCCGAGCACTTCCTTGGACTCATCGAACATCTTCTTGTATTCGTTCCAGTTCTTGCAGTCGCCGTTGGCCCGTTTGCGCACTTCCAGCACCACGCCTCCAGGGGCCTTCCAGGCGGGAGGCTCGGGCGCCGCAGGGTTGCCGAAGTAGATGGCGTACATGGTTCCCACTTTCGCCCCGAGGCAATCGAAGAGCAACTCGACGTCATCCCCAGGCCCGAGGCGCAGGATTTCGTGATTCACACTCTTGCCCGCGCTGTTAATGACCCGGATGTCCCGGCCGTCCTTGGACATTGCGCCTTGATGCGAAAACCGCACAACGCACGCGGGCGTGCCGGGTGCAGACTCCTCAACCGTCGTTATGCGGCGGTACTGCCAATCGCGGTTGAACCAGGCGGCCCATTCTCCTCCCGCGGCAGGAACAGCCCACAACAGGAAGGCTCCCAGAAGCGCCGTGGCGCAGGCTGGACAGCCTCCGCCACCATGCCGTTCATTCTCCACGACTGACACCGCTCTTGGCCTGTTTCCTCTAACCACAGCCCGCAACAGATCTCCCCGCTCCCCAGCCTCATGCCGCCCTATTAGTGTGACGCCCCAAACCCCACCGATGCTGCACCTACTCCCTCTAATGTTATACACTCAAGTAGCGTCAGCGCTACAGGTTACTTGGATTTATCCGCCATCGAGGTGGTGCCACGGATGTGGCCGCGCCGGTATGCGCCTTCACTTGCTGGGTGGGCTACTTCGGCGCGGCCTCATCCGTGCCCACCGTAGCCGCACGGATGAGGCTGAGCTGAACTGCCAGCCCGGCCACATCCGTGGCACAAATGCCCTTTCCCTTGCCTTTGTCCAGTCTTCGCTTATTAAAGCCTCCTCAGCTTGCGCCGCAAGTGCGGGGCGAGCATGCAGAAAGGAAGACCTATGGCGAAGAAGATCAAGTGCATCAAACTCGCGCTGCCCAAAGGCAGCCTCGAGCAATCCACCCTGGAACTGCTGAGGAAAGCAGGCTGGAAAGTCCGCGTCGAGGCGCGTAGCTACTATCCGCCCATAGATGACGACGAGATCTCCTGCATCATGTTGCGGCCGCAGGAAATGCCCCGCTACATCGAAAGGGGCAAACTCGACGCCGGCATCTGCGGCAAGGACTGGGTGATCGAGAACGATGCCGACGTGCAGGTGATCGCCGATCTGGTCTACAGCAAGCACCAACTCACCCCCGTGTGCTGGGTACTGGCTGTACCCGACAATTCCCCCATCCAGAGCGTGCGCGATCTGCAAGGCTGCACCATCGCCACCGAGTTGGTCAACACTACCAAGAAGTACTTGGCTGCCAACGGCGTGCAGGCTAAGGTGGAGTTCAGCCACGGCGCGACCGAAGTCAAGCCGCCCGAATTGGCGGATGCCATCGTGGACGTGACCGAGACCGGCAGCAGCTTGAAGGCGAACAACCTGCGCATCGTGGCCAGGGTCTGCGAATCCGTGACGCAACTGATCGCCAATAAAGCAGCGTATCAGGTTGACTGGAAGCGCGAGAAGCTCGAAAACATCGGCATGTTGATGCAGGGCGCCATCCGCGCCCAGGAAATGGTTGGCTTGAAGATGAACGTGCCGGCCCACTGCCGCGAGGCGGTCATGGCCAAACTGGAAGCGCTCTCCAGCCCCACCATCAGCCCGTTGGCGCAAGAAGGGTGGATTGCAGCCGAAGTAGTGATCGCAGAGTCAAGAGTGCGCAAACTGGTCCCCGAACTGCAGCGCAGTGGCGCCACAGGGATCATCGAATACCCGCTGAATAAGATAATCCCGTAACCGTTCAGTCAGAGCCGCGCGCGTAAACAAGCCCCGAGGCTTCGGGGCTCCCTCACGGTCGCGGCTCGGACTGAACTGTTATGCCTACTTCAATTCCTCTATCTGCTTCTTGGCCTCTTCGGCATACTTGCTGTCGGGGAACTTTTCTATGATCTGCTGCAACTGGGCTATCGCCTCCTTGGGCTTGCCGTTCAAAACGAAGTTCTGGGCGCGGCGCAGCCACATCGGCCCTTCCTTGTCAGCCTTGGCATCTGCCGCGGCCTTGATCTTCGCATGCGTGTCTGGGTTCTTGTCCAGTTCCTCAAGTTTCCTGCGGGCGCTCAGAGCAGCCGCGCTGTTTTCATAACGTGCATTGGTAGCAATGTCTTTGTAAACCTTAATGGCTTCTTCCAGCTTGCCATCCGTCTCGAGCGCCGCGGCCCCCTCCAATGCCACGATCCCGGCGACTTCCGGACGGCTCTTCAGGTTGATCATGCGCCGCCTGGCCGTTTCGAGCGACTGGGTCAAACCGAACTCCCTGACAACCAGCGCCAGTTCCTCGACCTCCTTGGCATAGTCGCGCTTCAGATCATTGTCGTCCGCGCCCTTAAGATGCGTCTTGGCCAGGTCCTCCATCTCCTGCAGCCGTCCACGGGAGGTCTCGACCATTTCCTCCGCGCCTGCCACCGTGGCCATGGCCACCGAAGTGTAACCCTGGCCGGCCTCTGCGTACTTCTGGTTTTTCCAGGACTCTTCAGCCTTGGCAAAGGTCTCCTTGATCGTGGCAAGGTTATCCAAGGTCTTCTGCTTGAGATCGGCCAGGTTCTGTTTCTGATTGACAGCCTCCGCCGCCTTGCGCGCTTTGTCGTTGGCAGCCTTGCGTTCCTCCGGCGTTCTCGCGTTGTTAACAGCGGAATTGGTCTCAGAAGCCGCGCGCTGCGCTGCTATGCGGGCTTCCAACGCCTTTGCCGGATCATCCTCAGACCAAGCACGTGCGCAAACGAGTCCGGCTATCACTATTGTGACGAACTGAGCGGTTCTGCGGCCAGTCATTGATTTGCTCCTTCCACCCTTAACTTTCACTACCCCCTACATGCTTTCGACGCGAAGTCAAGCTTTTTTGCTGCCAGAATTTCGCTCCACCCGTGCCGGGACCCGAACCCCTCCATCGGACATCCAAGAGAAGGTCCAGGCTCTGGCACGGCCCAAACGGCATCCCATGTATGACGACAAATCCTGCGCCTTTGCTGCAAGCAATCTGCTTCGCTTCCCAAAGTTCCTTCTCGCAGACCGGATTCCGGCTGTTTGGAAATCGGAATCGTGTCCCCGGAATCCCCGTAGCACCAATCTACTTCGCTTCCCAAAGCTCCTTCTCGCAGACCGCCAGAACCCCAGAGGTCGAGGCCTTGAGCCGGACAGGCGCTCCGGCGGTCTCAGGAATAGTCTGGGATTCCGGGGACATGACCCGATTTCCGGCTGTTTGGAAATCGGGATCGTGTCCCCGGAATCCCGCATCCAGCCAGACGAACTTGTGCTGAAGGGTAAAAAGGACCCCCACCTTGTCCGTTCCCGCCGCCCCGACGGCCCGCACCACGGCTGGCAGCGGCGAACCGGAAGGCAGCCGCGCGTCCTTTACAGCTTCCGGCGGCGACGACGCGACATCCAGGAGCTTCTGGCCCTTGTGCGTCCAGCAGGCCACGTGCCCGGCCACGTCGGCGGTCCACAGCCGTCCCTGGACATCCACGGCCAGCGAACCAGCGGGGACCTTGATTTCCCCCGCGCGCCGGACTTGGGCCACGTCCACAACCAGGGCGCCCTCGCGCACCATCGCCCCGTGGTACGCAGAAACGTTGCGGTACGAAACCAGGAGCACGGGCTTCCCGTCGGCGGCGGCGAGCGCCAGGTCCAAGGGCACGTCCAGCGCCGCCACAGCGCCCAGGAACCGGCCGTCGGGAGCAAACTTCTTTACCGCCCCCTTCTCGCCCACAATGCTGTCCTCGTAGGGCGAGTTGTCTTGATTGAGCTTGAAAACGCTGGTCTGTCCCCAGGCATTCGTGGCAACCCAGATGTTCCCTTCCTGGTCTACCACCACGGCGCGCGCGCCCAAGCCGAGGCTGTCGTCCGTTTCCGAGGGTTTCTCCGAGAAGCGGCCCCAGCGCTTCACTACCCCGCCCCCACCCAACCGGACGACTTCGACGCGGTTTCTCGCGGATTCGACGACCAGCGCCACCAAGCCTTTGCCGTCAGGCTCCACCGCCACGTCGCGCACGAAGGGGCGGCTGTTGCCCAGCGCAGCAAGCAGCTTCCCCGCCTCGGCGGGCCAGGCTTGCGCCGGCGCAGCCGCCAGCGTCTGGATGCGCAGCGGCGCATAAGCTCTCCATTGGCCCAGGACAGGGACCACGCCCGGCCTGTAGACGAGGCTCACCGCCGCGCCAGGCGCCGCAGGCTGTTGGCTCCCCGTGCCGAAGCCCTCGGGCCACGTACTCTTGTCTCCTAGAGAGAACGCGAAGTTGGCGCCCTCCCGCCACAACCTTGTTGCCTTGCGCTCATCCTCCAGCCGCCCGTTCGTTTCCTTCAGTTTCTGCTCCATCTCGGCTTTCAATTGGGCCGTGGCTTTGTCCGCGCGGCGTTTGGCCATTTCCTCGGTATTGAGCACGTCGAACGAACCGAAGGCGAGGACCTTGCCGTCGCTGTGCTTGGCGGACCAGGAGTACTTCCCCAGTTCCGCTTTCTCAGGCAGTTGGCATTCCGCGGCCAGGTCCGTGAAGACGAACGGTTTGACCTCGCCGCCGGCTTCCTGGCTCAGCACCGCCTGGCCCTTGGGGTCCTTGACATCGAACTGCAGTTTCACCTGCTCGGGCTGGTCTCGCACCGTCGTGGCGCGCGCCTTCAACGCCAGCGCACTGCCAGGGGCCAGCTCCTCCGGCAGCGTGGGCGGCTCGAAAGCGACAGTGCTGCCCTTGAACGGCACGTCCTTGGCGTCGTAGGCGAGAGTGAACCGGCAGGCCATGGTCTCGCCGGGCTTCAGGTCCACCGGCTTGCTGTGTGGCTCGAACGTGTAGTGCCATTCGGCGTCCCCGCCGTACCAGTACTGGAAGAAGTCGTACTGCGCCGGATCGTAGAACAGGTACCCCGGGCCTGCCGAGGTAAGGATGGCCACCCAGCCGCCCGCTTCATAGCGGGGCTTGTCGGCTTTCCTGCCGCGGATAAAACGGCTGAAGGGATGGTCCACAGGCGCGCCACTTCCGGCAAGCCACATCTCACGCTGCCCGCGTGCGCCGTTGAAGAACTCGATCCCGTTCGCGGTGGGCAGGAACCAGTACATGCCCGCGTCCTTGATATGCGGCACCTGACCCCAGACGGCGTGGACCATGTAGCGGAAAGACGGCGCGACGCCCTCGCCCGTGTTGACGACCTTTACGTCCACGATCAGCCGGCTGCTGCCGCCCTCGATGGACATGGTCCGCTCTACGCTCAAGTCCAGCGGGTTGGCGAGGTCCAGGCCAAGAATGAGACGCAGGTGCGCCACCGCAATCTTGCCGCCGCCTTTCACCGTCACTGCGGCGCGCTCCGGCCCCCGCGCGTCCACTTGCCCCGTGAAAGCCTTGCCTTCCCAGCGGCAGCCATAATGATAGGGGCAGTCATCGAGCCACTCGAACGCGGATTTCTCCTTTGTCTTGTCCACGTAGCGCGAGACGCGTCCTGACAACTCGGGCACGACCTCGACCAGGATGCGTTCATTCTCCAGCGTGTACACAGTCCGCTCGGCGCCATCCACCTTGCGCCGTGTTTCAGTCAGCTTGCACTCTGCGAGCACCGTCCCGCACAATAGCGCCAGCACAAGGGCGCATAACATTGTGGTGCAGGCATCTTGCCTGCACCTTGACAGTGCAGGCAGGATGCCTGCACCACAATGCACCGCCGCCACAATCGAAAATCGAAAATCGAAAATCGAAAATCTCACTTGTGGCCTCCTTCCGGCGCGGGCTTGGCAACGCGCGGGGTCAAGAGGGCGGTATGCGGCAGGCCGCCGTGAGTGCAGTAATCCGCCCGCAGCGCGACGAACTCATTCGCGGGCGGCGAGGCTTGCCGCGGCAACAACAGGTCGGCGGCATCGCCGGGCTTGAGCGCGGCCAGATCAAATCTCCCAAAATTGCGCACGGTGAGCGCCACTTTGTTCAGCGTGTACGGCATGCGGTTGCCTACGGTCACTGTCACCCGGCCGTCTTCCCGCAGCACGGCGTTGGCCACCAGGTCCTGGTACATGTCGCGGTTGAACTGGCGGATCATCCACCAACTGGGCTCGTTGTCGGGCGGCGGAGTCAGCGGCACGCCCTGGTCTGTTGAGCCGCCGCTGTAGTCGAAAAGCAGCGCGCCGCTCAGCCCCCGTTCAAGCCAGAATTGCCACATGTTCTGCTGCGCGAAGGCTCCGTCGTTCCAATTGACCTCGGAGCAGATCAGGGGCTGTTCGGTGATGGAAGCCGTGACCGACTCGACGGCCTCCTTCGAGAGCAGGTATTGCACGCCGACGATGTCCAACCCCGCCACGCGGCCGTCCTTGGACTCCGCCTCCCACTCGCCGCTGCCTTTGGTGGCGAGCACGGGGCGATGATAGGGATCGAGCTTATGGAAGGCTTCCGCAATCGCCACGCGGCACTCCTCCGGCTCCCCGAAGAGCTCGTTGGTCGCCTCCCATTCGATGATGCCCGGCAAAGGTCCCAGCGTGCGCACGAAGCCGGCAACGGTGCGCGTGATGTTCGAGGTGTCCTTGGGGTTCCAGAAAGTACAGCGCTCGCAGGAAGCCAGCAGCGCACCGCCGGCGCTGGTCAGCAGGCCGCCGGCGAGCAGGTCCTCGATGTGCGCCGGTTGGTTCGGGCCGCGGATGACGTTGACGCCGTTGACGCGCAGTTGCCAGCGTTTATTGGGGTCGTCGCTGGCGCTCCCGCGCCCCTTGATGATAAAGCGCTCGTTGTTCAGCCAGATTTCGCGCTTGTCGCGGATCTCGACGGCGACAGTGTGAAACTCCTGCGCGACACCGTCCCACACCTTGCCGTTGTCGCTTACGATCAGGAAAGTGGCGCGGCAAGTCGCGAAGCGCGGCGGCTCGTCGCGCAGCACCTCGATGGCCGCGCCGCCCGCCGGCACAACCAGGGGCTGCTCTGCCGTAGCGTAAGCCGGACACGGCCCGGTGTAGGAGCGCGTCCCGGCGTATTGGCCGTAGACCGCGCGCAGTGTGCCGCGAAACTCCTTGCCCGTATCGTTGGCCAGCGCCAGCTTGAACTTGAAGCGGCGCATTTCACCAGGCTTCTCCGTGTCAAAAGAGACCGCCTGAATGCACACCGCGGGCGCCAGTTCGAGGTGCAGGTCGCCGTGGATGCCATAGGACGGCTTGGGACGGAAAAGCCCGCTCGTGCCGCGCAGCCGCAGCTCGACCGTGGCCCGGCCTTCCGCGGCGAGCGGCTTGGGGAGCGGCCAAGCCAGAGCGGGGTACTCATCGTGGTCGCTCATCATCAGCCGCTTGGGGCGGTTCTGCTCGCCTTTGAATTGGCTGTGGAACTCCACCCAATGAGTCAGGCAATCGAGGTCCTCAACCGGCGTGACCTCGCCCACCTTGGCGCCGTCCACCGTGGCCAGGACGCTGTCCCACACGCCCGAGACGCGGAGGAAACGGGGTTGTGGTGCAGGCGTCCCGCCTGCACCTTGCCACTTCACCTCCCGCTTGACCGTCACCCATCCGCGGAACCATTGTGTCAGAGCCGGGTCGAACGTGCCGGGAAGCGCCAGAGTTTTCACATTCTCCGGGAGCTTCCATTCCTTGGGCCGCCATTTGTCCTCAAACACGAACGGCTCCACCTTTTCCACGGCCCATTCGCCGGCCAAGTCCAGCCGGTGGCGCACGCCGACCAAGACAGGAGCGCTCCATGCAACCGACAGAGGCGCAGAGTCCTTGCCCGGGAACAATTCGGCCTTGACGTGCAGCTTGCCGCAGAGCATTCCTTCAGCGGCGGCCTCAAAGGGCAATTCAACTGGCCCGGCCTGTTCGCCCGCGGGACGTTCCAGCAAGGTGGCCGTAGATACGCCGCCTTGCTTCGTGGCGTCGTCCGGGACATCCACTTCGCGCACCAACGTTACCCGCAAGAGCATTTCCTTGGGCAGGCTTGGCGCCAAGTCCATAAGGGCCATGCCTTTGGTCTTTTCACCAGCAACAAGGTAGGAGGCATCCAGCCGCACTTCTCCCGCCCCCGCGGTGGCAGCCAACAGGAGCAGCGCCATTGCCGTATGTGACAATCTCGGCATTCTGTTCTCCTTAGGACATGTCTTCTGACACGCGCGGATTGTATGGCCCGCTGGAAAGGACGCCATTATGTTTCTTGGCGTTCTTCTCCGGCCGTCATCCGACTATCCGCCCCACGTGAGCGCGTATGCCTTGGACCAAGCGGAGTACCTCTGCGCGGTCAAGAGTTGAGGAAAAGGGAAGATCCTCGTAGCGGAAAACGGTGCCAAAGGGGGTGAGTTTGGCGACCTCGGCGAAGCTGGGTGGTAGGTCCTGCCCCTGGCCTTTCAACAACCCCACCAGTGCTTGAAGGTTGTGGCTCTTGGGGTAATCAACGCCTAAGTGCGACAGCCAGGCCTTCAGTGCTTTCTCAACCGCTTGCTGGGCGTGGAAGCCGATGATCTCGTCCCCGATGTTGGGGTCCTGCAATAGCCCCGCCATGGCGGCTTCGTCCTGGGCAGCCCTGTGGAGCAAGATGCGGACCAGTTCACGTTGCTTCATAGAGCACCTTCCCTTCCTTGCTGGCCGTGCGATAGATGCTGCCGGGCGTTTCTGCCCAGTCGCTGAAATCCCGCTCTGCAATGACCAGGAGGTCAAGAGGCAAAATAAGCCCATCCAAGACTTCCTGGAGGCGCACCATCTCCGCGTACCGGTCGCTCACCTCCCGCTCGACGACCAGCAAATCCAGGTCACTGTCCGGGGCGGCATAGCCCCGCGCTCGCGAGCCGAAAAGTATCACGCGCACCGGGTGCGCCGCCTCGACAATCCGCCGCAGCGCTTCGGCGATTTTCTCCGGCGTCACGGCCCATAGAGGTTCTGCTTTTGTGCCCAAGTCCCGGAACTCCTTCCCTTGCTCGCCTGCTGCTGTATGCCCTGATTTTGTATCCAGCAGCCAGACTCTTCAATCCAAAATCTAAAATCAAGACAACCCTTCAATCCGAGCCGCGACCGTGAGGGAGCGGAAACTGCCGCTTGCTTACGCGCGCGGCTCGGAAACTGAACGGTTGCAAATCAAGAACGTCCATCCACGACTTCCATTGCCACCTTGGCCCATTCCGTGAGCCTTTCCGGATGGTAGCGCACCGTGCTGATGTCCTTCAGGATGAGCTCCAGCGGGCAATCGTGTTTCTCGCAGACCTTGCGGGTCGTTAGCAGGTCCGCGCGGACCTGCTCGGCATCGAAGGTGTCGTAGGCCAGAAACGCCGGATTGGGCTTGCGGGAGTACACATAACCCCGCCCGATGCGCTCGGCGCCCCGTTCCTCGTTGACCCACGGGCTCATGGAGACCTTGCGGACGTTCGGAATCAAGCGCACTTCTGCCATCTTGCCGTCGAGCGGATCGCAGCACCCGTAATAGACCAGGCCAAAGCGCGCGCACAACCGGCTGACGTAGTCCACCTCGAACTCCTTGAACATGGCGGGCGAAACCGTGGAAAACATCTGCGCGAGACCGAACGTCCAGACGTCCTTTGTCCGCGGCTTCTCCGGATTGTAGCCGGGCGCCGGCAGTTCGGTGGTATAAGCGCCCGTGCAGTGGATCAGGCTCTGCGGGCCGCACAGCAACCCCTGCTCCTCCAACTGGTCCAGCATCAGCATGTAGCCATCCGTCATGCGGCCCACGAGCTTGTGCACGAACTCGGGCGTGTCGGCGAGAGCATACAGTGCGCCTTCCACACTCATCCACGTGCTGATGGGGTCCCACAAGCTCAGATAAGTGTCCGCGCCCCAGGGCCGCACTTCCAGGCAGCCGTCGAAGAGCTCGTGGGCCACCGCCAGCCGGCGGGCGGTCTCGGCCGCGTCGTGGCTGACCCGCGGCATCTTGATTTTCTGGA
>JBEKKG010000139.1:0-11374 GCA_050010835.1 Planctomycetota bacterium | reverse complement strand
ATCGTCAATGAATTGCTGAAGACCAGCGACTTTATCAGCGTGCACGCCTCGGCCACGCCGGAGACGCGCCACCTGATCAACAAGAGTTCGCTGCGCAAAATGAAGAGAGGCGTGATCCTGGTGAATACCGCGCGCGGCGGCGTGGTGGACACGGCCGCCTTGCTGGATGCGCTGGACTCCGGGCAGGTTGAGTGCGCCGGGCTGGACGTTTTCGAAGAGGAACCGCTGCCGGCTGATGTGCCTCTGCGGAAACATCCGCGAGTTGTCCTGACCGACCACATGGCCTGGTATTCCGAAGAGTCGCAGGTGCAGCTTCAGACCACCACGGCCGAGGAGGTTGTGCGAGTCTGCACGGGCGGGCTGCCGGTTTCGCTCATGAACCCGGAGGTGCTGCAGAAGCTCGGGCGTTGGGACGAGTGGACGCCGCCTGACAACGTGCGCTGGCAGTTGAAGAGGCTGGCGGCGCTGTAAAGCAATTTTGGATTTTGGAAACCGTTCAGTCCCCGCTGGCCATCCCCGTCCACAGCGGGAGTGGATGGGAGGAATGGGAAGGATGGGAACGATGGGAGGGCACATCATCATCTTCTTCCCATATTTCCCATACTTCCCATTCTTCCCATAGCAGGCAACGGCGCGCCCCTTTGACCGCTTGCTAACGCGCGCGGCTCGGAGACCGAGCGGTTACAAGGACCGGAGATCAAGAGATGGCGGAAGCGATTCAGGCCACGGCACATACCAACTATGTTCCGGCCTCGCAGCCCACAATTTACTTCATCGGGATGACCACCGGGAAATCGTCAATCATGCGGGTCTTCCCGCGCTGGGCGGAGTACCTCAAGCTGGGCGGCGTCGCCATCCAGGGGATTGACTGCAAATGGCACGACGACCCGGCCGTCTACCGGCGGGCCGTGGAGTTCATCAAGCACGACCCGCTCTCGCAAGGCGCGCTGGTCACCACGCATAAAATTGATCTGCTCAAGGCCTGCCGCGGCATGTTCGAGTACCTCGACCCTTACGCGCAACTGATGGGCGAGGTCAGCAGCATCTCCAAACGCTCCGGCCAGCTCCGCGGGCACGCCAAAGACCCCATCAGCAGCGGCCTGGCGCTCGAGGTTTTCCTCCCCAAGGGCCACTGGCAGGCCACGTGCGGCGAGGTCTTCTGTCTGGGCGCGGGCGGGTCGGCGGTGGCGCTGACCAGTTGCCTGCTGGACGCCAGGCACGGAGCCAACAAACCCGCCAGGATCATCGTCTCTAATCGCAGCGCTCCGCGGCTGGAGGAGATGAAGAAGATTCACGACCAGCTTGTGGGGCGATTGGCTCAATCGCCCGCACTGCCCCGCCTCGAATACCATCACGCCCCGCGCCCCGAAGACAACGATGCGCTCCTGCACCAACTGCCGCCCCACTCGCTGGTGGCCAACGCCACGGGTCTGGGGAAGGACGCGCCCGGCTCGCCTCTGACCAGCGCCGGCCGCTTCCCCGAAAAAGGTTTCGCCTGGGATTTCAACTATCGCGGCGACCTGGTGTTCCTGGAGCAGGCCCGCGCGCAGGCGCACCAGCGGCAGTTGACGATCGAGGACGGCTGGGTGTACTTTATCCACGGCTGGACCCGCGCCGTTGCTGAGATCTTCGACGTGGACATTCCCACCAGTGGGCCTAAGTTCGACGATATCTCCAGATTGGCAAAGGAAGCACGTTAATGGCGACAAAGAAGAGCAAACCAGAGAGCAAACCGTTGTTGCCCTGGTCCGTCGGGATTGATCTGGGCGACGGCGCCATGCGCGAGCCTGACCGCGTCCTGGTCCGCAAGGCCTCGGACATGCGCGGCTACTACAGGGATGCGGCAGCTTTGGAGCGGCTCATCGCGCAGGGCGACCCGGTCCATTACGAGGTCTTCGAGAAGGACATTCCCCAGGAGCGCGGCCAGTTGCCCGTGTGCATCAGCAAGCTCTATCCGGGGCAGGTGGGCGGGGAGTGCTTCATGACCAAGGGGCATTACCACACCGTCAGCGGCACGGCGGAGGTCTATCTCTGCATCCGCGGCCAAGGCTACATGCTGCTGAAGACCGCGGACGGCCAGTGCGTGGCCGAACCGATGCGGCGCGACCGCCTGGTCTACGTGCCGCCGCACTGGGCGCACCGTTCCATCAACACGGGTGCCGAGCCGCTGATTTCGCTGTGTGTATATCCGGGCGATGCTGGACATAACTACGGGGACATCGCGACGGAGGGGTTTCCCAAGCGGGTGTTTGTACGCGGGGGGAAGGAGGTTATGGAGTAAGGGTCAGCCTCTTGCTTAGTCACTGTCATCAAACAGCAACGGTTCCTCTGGTTGCGGTTTGTCCCCCGCGAACGTCACCCGCCTGTCTTCCAGCCAGTCCAGAAATTCGTCTTTCTGGCCTGTCAGTTTCCAGGTGACGGTGAAGACTTCGCCCGACAGGTCCACCATGCCTGCCTGCTTGTCCTTCCAGTGTTCGGCGATCCTCTTGAACAGGTTCTCCCTCACCAGGCGGATCAAGTTCGTCTGCCGTTTATGGCCCAGATACTTGAAGATATTGTCCGTCGTCTTAACCAGCAGAGCTTGCAGCGATGTTTGGTACGGCTGGCCGACCTCCCAGTTGTGAAGGCTGCAAAGGAGACAAGCCCGCACCTGCTCAAGCATAGCGCGGCGGTAGAACCAAGTCATCATCGGGTTGTAACTGTCTTCATCAGTGAAGACCAGGATAAGCGGGCTGGGGTCCGTCTCGTCGTCAACGTCTGTCATCAAAACCGCAAAGTCCTCCGCCATCCCAGTGTGCGCCCTGAAGGCGGCGTCCCACGAGTACACAATTGAGCCGGTAGACAGAGCCAGACCGGTCACAGAATGACGGCCCGGCCTGAGTGTCTTGCTGATAAGCTGCGCTGCCAGATCCTGAAGAGTCTTGGCCATGAGCTGACACTTGTCCGCGGGCAGGACATAGCACAGCAAACATTCCTTTAACGGCGCAAGCACTTCGGCAAAGGCTGGCCCGGTTGCCAATAGGTGCCCCCTGGCCTGCTTGCAGTTCGAACTTTGCGTTCCGAAGGAGTCTTTCTTTGCCTCGATGTAGAGAGCCGCACCATCGACGCCTCGGCCCAGGATCAGTTCCGGCTCTGGGTCCGTCGAGATCGAAAGGCCAGACGCAGTGGCAGCCACCCTCTCAGTTTCCGGAAAGTTAAATGGATCTTCGATGAAGCGGATCTTGAAGCCCAGTTTGTGGAAGAGCGGGTTCACGCGGTATTCGTCCGCTGGCTGCTCCTTCGCCATCCACAGCAAGAGATTCAGTTGGAAGACCGGATCGCCGAGGAGGCTCTCAGTTTTCATTCCTGTCCTCCACATTGGCGGGCCACGCGCTTACGACCGACTGGAACGGCTTGTCGCCCAGCCACGCGTCAATCTTGGGGCAAACGTACTGCTGGACATTCGTCACGAGCCGGTGGAACGTGTTGCCGCACGTTCCCTGCGGCAAAATGGCCACCACGCCTTTCTCAGTCAGTTCGAGGTTGATCGGCTGCCAAAGATGCCGGTCAGCACCGTAAACATGCACCTTTGTCGGCCCAAGCCGGATAGGATCACCCCAGAGCTTGAAGCGATTGCCTTTCCGGAACGCCATGCTGACCCACCGATCAAAAGTAGATGGTGACAACGGCTCACCGAACTTGACGATCAGTGGAACACCCTTGCTGCCCACGCGTGGGCCATGAGGACTTTGGGCATTGGACATGGCGTGCCAAGCTACGTCTTCAGTGAGGTTCAGGACCGCATTGTAAATGCGGTAGAGGTAGCGCACTGTGTTGCGGTGATCCAAAAAGCTATCGGTGCGATTGGTGACTTGGCCAGCCTGGAATAGATCATGGCTGCCTCTGCCTGTGCGGGAGGGGAGGCGCACGGAGTACAAGGCGTGGAGAGGGTAGTAATCTCTCTTTAGGTTCTCCAGCGCCGCCGTGATCCTGCCGATACGGTCACCCATCTCAAAGCGCGCTCTGCGCCGTTCAGGCTCAACACGTTCCTCCGCCTCGTCGCCGGGTTCTTCATCCGCCACTTCATCCGCCTGCGTGTCTTCATCGTCATCGGTCACGTGGGTCGCGGTAGTAGAGTCCTCAGGCATCTCAAATATGCTTTCGTGTTTGAAGACGAGCTTCCCAGAGCGGTCGTCTCCCCGCTTAGAAACATCCTTGTTCCAGAGCACTTGAAGCAGGAAGCTGCTGAACCAGGTGGCATCAAGGTCCGGGCTTTGGATCCAACTGGCAACCCGCTTCTTAGCGAAGGCAGCCTCCTCAGCGGTGTAGTACGCGAAGAAGCGTTCGTTGTATTTCTCCAGATAGCCGGTCGTCCGGGGCTTGACCTTTCCGTCTTCCAGGTCCGTCTCGGTAACACTGACACTCATGAATGTGTCATCAATTTTGTCCACCTGCGCTCCGAGACGCCGGAATATCTCGTCCGGAGGCTTGGGTTGGTGACCGTCACGTCTCGCAACGTGCTCCAGAAGGAACGTCTTAACAAGCGGCACCCGTGGACGGCCAAGATTCAGCCCGGCCTTGCCCTCCGCCGAAAGGCCGTTGAAGAAACGGTAAACGGCAAAGCGATCCTTCGGACTCGTTGCGGCAATTGGCGGCTTCATGGCCCAAATCCTCTCTGCTTCGATTCTGGCATACTCGCCGCGAATTTGCCAGTACGTAGTGTATCGTCTTCTTCGCATTCCACAGGCAGATCATTTCAGGAAACACCATTTTCCGGGAACTGCGGCTCAGTACCTCAGCAAGCACTTCACCACCTCCCCGCTCTTCACCGCCGCGAGCGCCTCGTTGATCTTCTCCACGGGGAACTCGTGCGTGAGGTAATCGCTGGGCTTCAGCTTGCCCTGGCGAATCCATTTGCAGAGCGGCGCCTGCGCCTCCCGCTCGCGCCGGCGCGTGGGCCACTGGTGGACGTACAGGTTGAAGTTGTACGGGCCGGCGGACTTCTTCACGGGCAGCGTTTCCGCGGCGATGACGCCGTAGACACAGATCGAGCCGCCCAGCTTGATCAGCGGCAGGCCGGCGTTGATGATGTTTTCGTTGCCAACCGCATCAATGACGGCATCGAGCGGCTTGCCGCGGGTCTTGGCCAGCGCGGCGAGTTCCGGACTGCCGGGTGCGAAGACGGCATCGGCGCCCATCTCCAGGGCGCGCCGGCGCTTGGGCTCCAGAGGATCAACCAGGCCAATCCAGCCCAGCTTGAGCAGCTTGCCGAACTTGACGAAGCTCAGCCCCACCGGACCCGCGCCGAAGACGAGCATCTCGTCACCGGGCTTGAGCTGAAAATCGCCGAAGCCGCCGTAGACCTCGCGCCAGGTGCAGAGCAGCACGGCGGCCTCGACCGGGATGTCCTTGTCAACCTTGCGCTGAATTTCGTAGCACTCGAACCAGCCGTGTTTCGCGTCGGCGACGCCGTCCTGCACCATCGCGTCGTGATCGTTGACCAAAGTGTACTCGCACATCCCGCCCCAGCCGCTGGAGTATTGCGGATCGGAGAACTTGAAGAGCAGGCCGCCGATGGCCCGGTCTCCGGGTTTGAAGTTCCTGACCTTCTTGCCGACGGCCTGGACGATCCCGGCGTCTTCGTGGCCCAGCACCAGCGGGTATTTGTCCACGCCCGGAAAATGTCCGGCGACCAGCTTGCCGTCAGTCGCGTTGCACAAACAGGCGGCTTCAGTCTTGACCAGCGCCTGGTACGGCCCCACGCGCGGCTTGTCCAGTTCGATCAGTTCCACTTTCCCGGGGGCGATTACGGCAACAGCTCTCATGGGGTTCTCCTCTCCAAGCCGACATTTCACATCACTCACTCAACACAGAGGACACAGAGGAAAGAACAATGGAAACAACCTGAACTCTGTTACTGTAAATCCCCCTCTGCCTTCCTCTGCGTCCTCTGTGTCCTCTGTGTCCTCTGTGTTTAGAAATCCGGCCTAACGGCCTGCCAACTGCGCCAAGTCCGCGTAGACATCCACCAACGCACGGTAGCTCTTCTCAAAGACGGGCATCAGCCTGCGGTAGCGTTCGCGGCTGTCCGGGTCAGGCTTGGCGACGTGCTCCACGCTGATGAAACGGTCAATGACGTCAAAACTCTTGAACTCTCCCACGCCCACGCCTCCGATCACCGCGGCGCCCATCGAAGTGGCTTCTTCGAGGAAATTGAGCGACTGGACGCGGCAATCGTAAATGTCAGCCATCATCTGGCGCCAGACCGCGCTCTTGGCCCCGCCTCCGATGACGGTGACGGCGTCAATGGGCACGTGCTGGCGGAAGATGTTCACGATCAGCCCCAAGTTGAGCGTGATGCCTTCCATGACTGCGCGCAACATGTCCTCGCGCTTGCTGGCCAGGTTAAGCCCGATGAACGCGCCGCGCGCCTCCGGGTTCCACCACGGCGTGCGCTCGCCGAGCATGTACGGCAGGAAGATCAGGCCGTTGGCGCCCGGCGGCGTGTTCTGCACGGCCCGGTCAATCAGCACATAGGGGCTGAGTCCCTGCGCCTTGGCGGCCTGGAGCTCCACTTCGCAGAGCGTGTTCTTGAGCCAACTGTAGCTCGAACCGGCGGTCTGCATCGTGCCGGAGGGGTGCAGGTAACCCGGCACGCAGTGCGCCCAGTTCATGGTCCGCATCTGCGCGTCCACAATGGGCTTCTCCACCGTCAGCGCGACCCAGCTCGAAGAGCCGAGATAGTTATAGGCCGTCCCCGGCTTGATGCAGCCCACCCCGACGCCCGCGCAACTGCCGTCCCCGCCGCCCACGGCCACCGGCGTGCCTTCCCTGAGCCCTGTCGCTTGGGCGGCCTGGCTGGTGACTGTGCCGAGAATCGCGGTGGAAGCCAGCGCCTCGGGGAACATCCCCCTGTCCACGCCGGCCAGCTCAATGATCTTCTGCGACCATTGCATGGTGTTCAGATCGAATGCATTCGTGCCCGAGGCGTCCGAGAAGTCCGTGGCGAAGCGGCCCGTGAGCAGGAAATTGATGTAATCCTTGGCGCAGAGCGTCTTGTGGGTCCGCGCGTACAAGTCCGGCTCGTTCTCCCGAATCCACATCAGCTTCTCGATGGAGTACGACGGGCTGACGCGGTGCCCCACGATGGCATAGAAGTCCTTTTGGCTGATGCGCGCGAGAATCTGGCCGGCCTGCTTGCCGGCGCGCTGGTCGCAGTAAAGGATGGAGGGCCGGAGGCTCCGGCCCTGCTTATCCACAATCGTGCAGCCCATCATCTGCCCGCTGAGGGCCACGACGGCCACCTCGGCCGGATTGACGCCTTGCATGAGCGCCCGCGTGGACTCGCAGATCGCGCGCCACCAGTCCTGCGGATTCTGCTCGGCCCAATTGCCGTTGAAGTAGTGCGTGTCGTAGGCGCACGTGCGGCTGGCGGCGAGCTTGCCAGCGAGCGTATACAGCGTCGCCTTGTTGCCGCTGGTGCCCAGGTCGTGCGCGAGAAGGTAGTTGGCCATTATGCTGCTCCTTGGTGTGGCCGGCGATCACGTAACCGTTCAGTATCCGAGCCGCGACCGTGAGGGAGCGGAAATTGCCGCTTGCTTACGCGCGCGGCTCGGAGACAGAACTGTTACGTTACTTCAGTTTCAGCGCGGACATGGTGGCGGGCATCTCGTGGCTCTTGTTCACCTTGTCCGGATTGTCCGGGCCGAAGACTGCATCGAAGTTCGTCACGGCGATAATGCCGTTCCAGACGCAGGGCTCGCCCGGTTCGTTCAGCGCCCCGTTGCGCCCGCCCAGGTCCGCGTTCTGGGCCAGGACCGAGATCGTGCCGTCGGGCGTGACCTTGGCGATGGCGTTATTGGAGAAGTCGGCGACGTAGAGGTTGTCCTGAGCGTCCACGCAGATGCCGTCGGTGGTCCGCATTTTGGCCTTGACGGCCTTGTCCAGGAATCCCGGCGCCTTGGGGTCGAGAGCGTAGTCCAGGTCCGTCTTGGCGAAGACCGTGTTGCCCGTCACGTTGCCGGCGGCGTCAAAGGTGATCTTGTAAATCGTCCCGTCCCCGAAATTGCCGATGTACAGATTGCCCTTGCTGTCGAAGACGATCCCGTCCGCGCCGTACTGGCAGAATTTGTTCTGCGTGAGGAGCTTCGTGATAATGTTCTTGTCGTCGAGAGTATTGGCGACCTTGACGTTCTCGTCGTCGAGCTTGAAGCGGTACACCACGCTGACCATCAGCCCGGAGGGGTCCTTGACCTTGGTCATCAGGCTCTGAGTGACATACAACCCGCCGTTCCGGACGCGGCAGCCGTTGGGATGTTCCATGCCCTCGGCCACCACGGTGGTCTTGACGACCTTGTTGTCTTTGATCCGCAGACGCAGCATGCGGCCTTTGAACGCGCCCTTCGCGCTGCCCGACCAGCCCTGGTTGTCGCAGACATAGATGTCGCCGTCCGGCCCGAACTCGATGCCCATAGGACAAGCCAGCCCGGTCTCGGGCAGCACCGGAACATCCACCCACTTGGAGACGCGCTTGTCCTTGTCAACTTTAATCAAGCAGCCGGGCTTGGTCTGGTCCGCGAAGTTGGGGCAGGCGGCGATCAGGTTCCCCTCCGGGTCAATCGCCATCCCGTCTGGCGTGGCGACGAATTCAGGCAGGACTGCGAGCAGCGTGGGCTTCTGCAACTGCGCCTGCGCCGTGGTCCCGGTCTCGCCCTGCTCGCAACCGCTCATGCCCAGCGCGGCCGCGACAAGCAGCGCGGCCCGGATGGCCTCCCAACTCGTGGTTCCATGTTTTCTCATGACGGACTCCCCCTCCAGACGTGCGGCGAACGGCACCCATCCCAGTCTGTTTGGGCCTCGGCTGCCTGTACCTGCTTTGACGGCAAGGAAACATACCCCGCTGGACGCCGGGCGGATAGGCGATTTTTGGGGTTTCGGGGACAACTTATTGACACCGCCCGTAAATATGGGAGCATACCAGCATGAAGACGACGGTTGAAGTTCCCGATGTGCTTTTCCGCAAGGCCAAAGCCAGCGCCGCATCGAAGGGCCTGACATTGAAAGAGTTCCTGACGGAGGCGCTCGAAGCCCGTTTGGCAAGCCTGGGCGAGCCGGGCGGGGCGAAACCCTGGATGAACGTATTTGCGGGGCTGAAGCGCGGGGCTGCTTTTCACGTTGAGACAGCGCGCATCGAAGCCGCGATTGAAGAGGAGTTCGAGCGCATCGAACCTGAGGCAATCTGGGGAAATCGGGGGACCGAGCCACCGATCTATAGAGCGCTCTGTTCCCGATTTCCCCTGGAATCCCTGGAATCCCGCAGCGGGTCTTGACGGTGACGTACTGTATATGGTAATGTATACGTCATGAACACAAAACTGACGTTGCGGATGGATGATGGTCTTGTGAAACGAGCCAAGACCGAGGCGCGCCGCCGGGGCAAGTCTGTTTCGCAGATGACAGCCCAGTTCATCGAGTCACTCGGACAAAGGCAAGCGCCGGCGCAAGCACTCCCGCCCATCACCCGTTCTCTTGTAGGCATCCTGAAAGGCCAACGGCTGTCGGAGACTGCCTGGAAACAGCACCTGCGGGAGAAACATCTTTGAAAGTAATCCTGGACACCAACATCGTGCTCGACGTTCTGCTTGAACGCAAACCCTTTGTTGAGGCCGCCTGTGCGATATTCAGTCTGGCAGAGCGTTCGGAGATTGACGGGCTTCTATGTGCTACCACGTTCACCACCATTGACTACCTGCTCAGCCAGTCTCTTCCTGCGAGAGATGCGCGGCAGGCGATATGGAAATTGCTCAGTCTTTTCGGGGTGGCCATCGTAAACCGGCCCGTGATTGAACGCGCCCTGAGAAGCAGAATTACCGATTTTGAGGATGCGGTTCTTGACGAAGCAGGGCAACTTGCGGGGGCCGAGTTGATCGTCACACGGAATGCGAAGGACTTTGCGGGCTCGCCGCTCAAGGTCCTCGATCCTCTGGAGTTCCTGGTGCATCTGAAGGCAAGGGGGCGACAGAAATGAACACCCTTTGGCTGGTGCGGCTTCCCGGACAATCGCGTGACACAATACTCATTTCCTTTGATCCTTTGGCTTGTGCCTCAAGTCAAACCAGAATCTAAATCGCTTTTCTGACAAGTCTCAAAAATAGATTAGTATTGTGTCGCCCGATTTACCCTGTGCTCTCTGTGTCCTCTGTGGCTGGTTGTGGCCAGAAATCGTGATACGCACGGCCATTGAGGTTGTACATGATTAGGGAACTTGAGAAGGAGGCAGCGTTGATCACTCAGCACACCTACCGAGATAGTCTGGCGTTCATGGCATCCGTAGTCTATCTTGCCGCTCAAACCGCAGGCTGGGGCGCGGAGCCGGATGTTCCCGGGTACGAGAAGAAACCCACTTGGTCCGAAACGATGCTGGCCACGCGCACGGCGCTCAGCGGCCCCGCGGGCGCAGTCCCCTTCAAGCCCTTCGTGAGCGGTTTGATGCAGAGCAGCGACGCGCCCGCACAGGTGTCAGTCAACGTCGCATCTTTGAAGGAACTGTGGCTGCTGACCTCCACGCCGGGCCGGGACGGGGACGAGCACGAAGCGGGCGTCTGGGGTGCGGCCAAGCTCATCGCCAAGGACGGCAAGGAAACTATGCTGGGTTCCCTGAAACCGGATTCGGTCAAGGTGGGCCGGCATACGCTCACGGTGAACAAGGACCACAAAGGCGGGCCGCTCGTGATTGGGGACCGGATGTTCAGCGAGGGCTTGTGGGTCGTCGCCAATAGCGCGGTTTCCTACAAGCTGGAGGGGAAGTACGAGCGGTTTGAGGCCAGCGTGGGCCTGGATGCCGCGGCGGGCAAGGGCGCCAGAGTGCGCTTCGAGGTGCGCGAGCGCAGGGAGAACGCCTTCGTGTGGCAGCAGATTCAAAGGGATTTCCCCTGCGAAATGGACTGGCTGCTCCAGGATGCCGGCTCCGACCCGGTCGCCTGGCTGGATGCCGGCACAGACACGGCGCTCGAAAAGAAAGTCATCGCGCGGGTGCTTGAGGAGTTGGATGTAGGACAAGCCTCCGGCTTGTCCGGACAGCCGGGACGGCTGTCCTACGCGCGTGACTTCCGCGACGAACTCGACAAGCTGGCTCAAGCCAATGCTCCGGGCACCGACGCGCGCTGGCTGGGCCTGTACGAGAAAGCCTGCCTGCGCCGCCGCGAAATCCGCCTGCGGCCTTTGGCGGCCAAGTGGCAGAAGATCGTCTTTACAAAGCATCACAACATGGGCGGCTCGCACTACGCTTACACTGAAGCTCAATCCGACGCACAGGCTGAACGGACATTCGTCCCCGGCACGGCGCTGTGTGTGCTGGAGTTGGGCAAGGGACAGACAGGCGGGACGCCTGCACCAC
>JBEKKG010000138.1:0-11398 GCA_050010835.1 Planctomycetota bacterium | reverse complement strand
GGTTCATTCTTCCCGTACTTCCCATTCCTGCCAAGTCTCTCCCTGGGACTAAACCTAACATAACGTATATGATCGGACCTTTCCACTGTAGGGCGACTTGCCAAGTCGCCCTACAGCCAGGCCCTTGGTTCCGGATTCACGCGCGGCTTCAGTGTGGCGTACACGCGCAGAACAGCCGGGACAACGGGCGCGGCGTGAAACTGCTGCCCATTGCTGAGTGTCAAGGTGAGGGCTCCGGCGCGGGCATGGCACGGCCCTTCAGCCAGGATACAATCTTCCGGCAAGTGCACTTGCGCGGCTACTCGTTTGCGCAACGCACTGGGGTTGACACCCGGCGCGGGCACGTCGCCGACGTGGTACAGCGGCGCGTCCTCATCCAGCATCTTGATGTATGCGGCCGCGACGGGCGTGCGCCGCAGGTTCTCGGCCGCGGCCAAATCCGTGCCGGAGAGCAGTTTTACGAGAGCGCCGGTCTGAGCTTGATAAGCATCGAGCGCTCTGCGCAGCAGCGCCGCGCGGCCCAGGAAGCGCGTCCCGCAGGCGACCTGCCAGTTGTGTTGCATTACGAATTTGTAGCGTTCGAGTTGCGGCAGGACTGCGGCCTCCACTACCCAGCCGCGCGGAGTGCGCTTGAAGGCCTTGGCGATCTCCAGGGTGCGGTACACGTGGGTCTGGACGATGCCGTAGCGCATCGCAAAGCGCAGCGCGCTGTCCAGGGTTTCAATGCTGGATTCCCCCATCAGCAGCGGCCCGTAAGGTTCCCGGCCCCTCATGATGGCGGCCACAGCCACAGGGTTGGCGCCGGCCTTGCGGACCAGCGCGGCCAGCGAATCCTCCATAACCAACTGGGCGGCGCGCTCGCCGGCGTTGTAGCCCATCAGGCGCTGTTCCCCCAGGTAAGCGAAGGCGGTCTGGCCGATGCCGCGCAGGAACGCGGCCACGACAAAATCGAGCGTCTGGATCTGGTTCTTCGCGCAAATGCCCAGCGCCAGCCTGGCGAGGCCGCAACTGTGCTCGAACAGCGAGGGGTCGCAGGTCTTGCCGAAGTGCTGGCCGCGCACCCATTGCAGCGGCAGGGCCGCCATGCCCAGGCTTTTGCCCCGCAGCACGTACTTGTGTTGCAGCACCCCGTCCAGTGGCAGACAGTAGCTCTGGTACAGCGGATCCATAACGCTGACGTTTTCGGCCATACCCTTACCCCACCCTCTTCCTCAAGAGACTGCGCATGAATATACTGGCGGTAGGACAGGCTTTCCAGCCTGTCCGGATCCCGACTTGTCGGGAGAAAGGCTGTCCTACCTGTCCGCCATGATCTCGATCTTCGTGCTGCCGGTCAGCCGCAGAATGAGCCACCCGCTTTCCGCCACGAACTGGTGCGCTTGGCCCAGAACGGCATCTTCCTCATTGAGACGCACGCGCGGCTGGGCCTCCAGGCCGCTGACCAGAACATAGTAGGCCTGGTCCAGCGCGCAGCGGACTTTGAAGCTCACTTGGCCCTTGCGTTCCACAACGTCCGATAACTCTCCAGGCACGTGGATGTACCAGCCGTTCTCCCGCGAAGCATGGAAACTGTAGACCGGCGGCTGGCCGTAGAGCCGGACGGCGTTGGCCTGCACCGTGCCGGGATTGATGGCCGGGCCGTCGCTGACTTGTTGGCGCAGGTGGTAGAAGTCCGGCAGCAGACCCTGCCTGTCCTTGTCCTGCTGCGGCCAGGTGAACTGGATGCCGCACGCGGTGATGCCGTCGGCGAGTTGTTTCCAGGGGCCGCCCGGCACGTGGCGCGCCAAACCGTAGAGGGCGTCCGCGTAGACCAGGCCACACCATTGCACCGGCTGCCCAAACCAGACGGGCGCCTGCCAGTTGGTCGCGCCCAGTACAGCGATTGTCGCGTAGGTGCCAACAGGTTTGGGTGTGGGGTTGACCAAGTAGACGAACGGCACGCCCGTCCAGGCCCAGTAGACGGCGCGATCCAGAAACTCCCGTTCGCCGGTCAATTCGTAGCCCAGCGTGTACGCTTTGACCAAGTGGGCCGAAGCCAGGATATCCGGAGTGTGGAGCGGGACTTCCCAGGTTTGAGCGCCGCGCGGGACGGTGTTGTCGAACTTATTCAGCGCGCGCAGCACACGCAGTGCTTCCTTGACCAACTCCCGGTTGCCGCACAACGCCGCGCTTTCCAACAAATGGACCACGTTGCCGGCGGCCAGGCCATTGGCCTCGGGGACCGGACTCGTTTTGGCGTAGTCCGGGCGCCCCGGCGCCTTCTTGTAGCGCACGGAGCCGTCCGGCTCAAATGCGGCCAGCAGCCCGCGCGCGCCGTTCTCAGCGGCTTTGACGTTCTCAGCCACGTGGCCGTAATAGAGCGAAACGGCGGGAAAGCGAACGTGTGAGACTGCAGCCCCATTGTAGTTTTGCGGCGGAACCTTGGCGAGGACCTCAGTCGCCGCGGCCCTGAGCCGCTCGGCAAGTTCGGGGGTTTTCGTTTGTGCGGCGAGCCAGGCCATCCAAAATGCGGCATCGGCGGCGGCCTGGGCTTTGAAACCCGGCCAGACCGCGTGGCGGATCAACCCGTCTTCACGAATCTTGGAATCGAGCCAGCCGCTGGACGCCAGGGACACATAGGGCTGGAAGTCCATCGGATCGTGAACGGGGCCTTTAGGCGGCGACAAGAAGCAGAGCGGAAGCCCGCGCAGAGCAATGTACTGTTGGACCGCAGGCACCATGGACTCGGCGCGTCCGCCGATCAGCGTGGCTTCACAATGCAGGAGGTCCCCCACCCCAACGTTGAACGTCGCTCCCGGGGCCACGTCTCCCGCTCCTTTGAGGAGTTTGGGATAACGCGGCAGCAAACTCCCTTCGGCCCGGTTGCGGCCATCGGAGCCGGGGAAAATCAGGCCCATCACGTGTCCGCCAGAATGAAACAAACGGTCTGGAGAGTCGAAGAGTAAGCTTTTATTTTCGTCCAGGATATTTTTTGCCCCTAACCCAGGCATGAAGCGGCAGCCGCTGATCAGGCCGATGTAGCGGCCCTCGTTCTGGATGGCCATTAGCGGAAACGTGATCTTGACCAGGTCCGGGACCTGTCGCTTTGAGGCAGCGCCAACGATGTCCGCTTCGGAACTGCTCGGCTCATTGTCCAGGTACTCCAAGCCCGCAAAAAGCCCCTGCCCTTTCTTCTCTCCAAAGCTGCCGGCGCCTGGCAGTACCATGAGCAAAGGCAAGTAAGCGATTTGCCGGTCCTGGCTGACTTGGGCCTCTGTCTGTACGTGAATCGCGTCAACCAACTCCTTGTCTTCATCGTTCACAAGAACGGTCTTCGTGCGCGAGAACCATTGGCAGATGACCCAGGCCCCGCCATGCGAGTCCTTGAGTGAGGCTTGAACAGTGAGTGAACTGCTGCCCTTTCCAATAATTGATACTTTGGCCTCCTTGGCCACGTCAATCCAATATTGCTTGCCTTCATGCAGGTAGCCGATCAGCGGGCGCGTGTTGCCGCAGGCCATGTCCTTTCCCTTGACGCGCAACACAAAAGCGCCGAGCGCGCCGGGAGCGTGGGCTAGCTCCAAATCGCCTGACTTGATGGTGAGCGCGTCCTTCTCCACTGCCGGCGGCTCAGGCTTGGGCCACTCCGGTTCCTTCAGCACAGGCATTGCCTTGAACCACAGGCCCCCGATAATCGCCGTGCCTCCGGACCCCGGCGGGTCAATGCGGAGATGATATTTCGGCCCCAGCGGCGGCAGCACAGCCTCCAGTTCTTCCCAATCGCCGGCCTTGGAGGGCATATGCACGGAATTCTCTTCCGTGGCGTTGGTGTTGAAGTAGAAGATCTGCAAATCCCCACCCTGCTCCGATTTGAGCCGCACTTTGAGGAGCAGCATGGCGTCCGCGGGATAATCCCTCGATGGTCCGATAACGTAAGGGTCCCCGCCGCTGATCTGGACCCGCAAGCCTTCCGGCGTGGCCTCCATCTTGCTGATGTCGTGTGCGGCCTGCCAGCCTTCCGTGTCCGCGGGCTTGGTGAAATCGAACGCGGGGATTTCCTGCGCCACGGCAACATTCACCACAGAGACACAGAGGCACAGAGAAAGGACTTTGGATTGCAGAAGCATGGTTTCCCGTCCAGTTCTTGTCCTTCTCTGTGTCTCTGTGCCTCTGTGCCTCTGTGGTGAATCCTTTAGAGTGCTTCCGCGCCGCGTTCCCCCGTGCGGATGCGGACAGCCTCAAGCAGTTCGGAAACAAAGACTTTGCCGTCGCCGATCTTGCCGTCGCCGCTTCGGGCCGCGCTTCTAATCGCCTCCACGACCCTGTCCAGCAGGTTGTCGTTGCAGGCCACTTCGAGCTTGACCTTGCGCACGAATTGGACGCTGTATTCCTGGCCGCGGTAGCGTTCGTTGTGGCCCTTCTGCCGGCCGTAGCCCTGTACGTCCGATACGGTCAAGCCCACAACGCCCATGGCCACCAGCGCCTCGCGGACGCTGTCCAGTCTTTGCGGTTGAACTATGGCGGCAACGTACTTCATGCAATCCCCCAACTCAAAACCCGAAACTCGAAATCCGGTAACTGTTCAGTCTCCGAGCCGCGCGCGTAAGCAAGCGGCAATGCCCGCTCCCTTACGGTCGCGGCTCGGACTGATCGGCAATCCAAAATCGAAAATCGAAAATCCAAAATCATAAGCTTCGTCCCTTCAGGCCCAGCGTTTCCTCCAGGCCGCACATCAGGTTGAGATTCTGCAGCGCCTGGCCCGCCGCGCCTTTGACGAGGTTGTCGAGCGCCGAGGCGGCGACCAATTGCCGGCTGCGCTCGACCACCTGCACCGACACGTCACAGTAGTTGCTCCGCACGACGTTGCTGACGGCGACGTCCCGGAGGCCCTCCAGCACGCGCACGAAGGGCGCGCCGGGCTGGGGATAGAAGGCCCGCGTGGCGGCCAGCGCCTGCTCCGTGGTGACTCCCGGCTTGGGCCGCGCGAAGACGGTGGTGAGGATGCCGCGGTCGAGCGGCGCTAGGTGGGCCACGAAAGTCAGCGTGATGGGCGCGCCCGCGACGTGCGACAGCGCCTGTTCGATCTCCGGCGTGTGGCGGTGCGTGCCCACGTTGTACGCCCGCATGTTCCCGTCAACGTCCACGAAGAGGTTGCTGAGTTTCGGATTGAACTGGCGGCCCGCGCCGCTGAGGCCCGAGTAGGAGTCCACCACGATGCCGTCGTTTTCGATCAGGCCCGCGGCCAGCAGCGGGGCCAGCGCCAGGATGGCCGAGGTGACGTAGCAACCGGGGTTGCCGACGAGGCGCGCGGACTTGATCTGCTCCTTGAAGAGTTCCGGCAAACCGTAGACGGCCTCGCGGAGCAGGTCTTTGCAGGCGTGGGGTTCCTTGTACCAGTGCTCGTAGACCGCGGCGTCCTTGAAGCGGAATTCGCCGCCGATGTCAATCACCTTCGCGCCGCCTTGCAGCAGGCCGGGCACCACGGCGAAGGTCTCGCTGCCTTTCTTGGCGGTGAAGACGATGTCGCTGGCCGCGGCGACCTCCGCCGGCGAAGCGGCGACGGTGGCCAGATCCAGTTCGCCGCGCAGCGCAGGCAAGAGTTCCCCGATCTTCCGGCCCGCGGCGTGTTCGGAGACCAGCAGTGCGAGCTTGCATTGTGGGTGCCCGATTACGGCGCGGATAAGGCATTCGCCCACCAGCCCGGTGGCGCCGATTATGGAAACGCGAATCATCAGTCCTCCTTCAAGAGAGAAGTTACAGAATCCGCCGGGCAGCGCAAGCGAGCATTAGGATGAACGATGAATGGCGGGCGATGAGGCCTGGAGACCACGAGAGACTTGATGCACCGCAGACCGCGGTGTACGTTGTGCATTGAGGGACTAGAGATGACGCGCGGGCACGTTGAGTTGGACGATAACGACGAGATCATGCGGCATTGCCGTCAGGTTCGCGACGAGAGGGATCGGCGCTTCAAGACGGTGGACGCCCTGTGTGATCACATTGAACGCCGGGGAAAAGAAGCTCGCGCGCAACGCGCCGCCGCACGGTCGGCGCCCCGCGCCGCGCCAAAACGCCCCGCCCGCCCTGCCGCCTGCCGTGCGGCCAGCCACGCGCGGTGATCGCTTAATTCCCAAGAACCAAGCGGTGCGTGCCGGGACCCAGTTCGCGCGGTGGTTGTCCATCCGCGGCGGAAAGCTGGGCTATCGTGCCCGGCGGCACAGTCAATTCATCAATCTGCAACGGCTGGTCCGGTGCGGGAAGACGCCAGTGGATTTCGATGTCGCCCTGCGGCGTGGGCACCTTGCCTTGAGCGTATTCAAGGCCCAGCGGCAGCGGCGCGACGAGGAAGCGCTTCCAGCCCGGTTCGAGCGGAGACAGCCCCAACACGTGGCGCGAAAGGAATGTCGTGGGATGGACGGACCAGGCATGGCAGCGCCCGGAACCCGGAAGCAAGGGCAGGCGCTCCCACCACGTCGTGGCGCCCTGATCCAGCATGTAGCCCCAGGTGCGCCGGATGTCCTGGAGCGCCTCTTCTGCGCACCCCAACCGCACCAGCGCCTCGTGGACGAACGCGCGGAAGAAAAGGTTGGCGCGCACAGGGCCGGAAGCCGCGGCGCAGCCGTCGGGCGGCAGGAAGTCGCACAAGACCTGCGCCGCCGGTCCGGTCCGGTCGGATTCGCGCCTGCCCAGCACGTTCTCAAGCACGGCCAAGGCTATGGCCTGCTGGCTCACCTTCTCGCTCGGTTCGCCGGTGTGCAGGTCCACCGCTTCGACCAGCAGGCTGAAGCTGCGCGACGAGAAAATCATCCGGATGCGGTCGTCCAGCGCCGCGGCCTGCCGCGAGCAGTGGCTGGCCAGGCCGGAATCCCCCAAGGCGCGGGCGATGGCGGCAGCGTGGTTCAGAGCGTGCAGGTAGAGGAGATCGAAGGTCGCAATGAGATTGGCGCGGTCCATGGCCGGCTCAGAGTCGAGGAAGAGGGAGTAGCGCGGCGGGGGCCAGAGCAAGCCGCGCTCCCCCGCCAGGATAGCGAAGAAGCCCAGCACCTTCTCCAGAGTGGGCCGGTGCTCCCGCAACGTCTCCAGGTCCCCGGTGAATTGATAATACTCGTCCAGCGAGGCGACCCAGTGCAGGCCGTAGTCCAGGAACAGGCACTCGGGCTGTTCGCTCGGCGCCACGCCGAACAACAAGCCCTCCGGGAGGAGGCTCTGGCTCATCAGGCGCAGCGCCCGCCTATAAAGCGCGCTGTCGCCCAAGGCATGGAAGCAAGCCAGGCCCGCGATGCGCACGGCGGCCCAATCCTGCTGCTGCGCCTTGGCAGGGCAGTCGAGGAAAGTGTCCGCCATGCAGTGCCGCAGAGTGCGGACGCCGGTTTCCCAAATCGCATTCAAGCGGGCGTCGGAACAAGCGAAGCTGCCGCGCTGAGGCGCAGGGTAGCCGGTTTCCACGAGCGCAACTTGTTCAACACTGAGCGGACGGCGCACGTTCCGCGCCACCAGCATCACGTAGCGGCAACCGCGCGCCTGGAGGGTCTCGAAGCAGTTCCTGCCGGGACGGCAGATGAGACGGTCCGCCGGAGTCGTGGGCGGGCAAAGGAGCAGGCCGGATGGCCCGGCCTCCTCGCCATAGAGCAGATCGAAAACTTCGCCCCCGGCAGCTTCCGCAACTTTCAGCACCGGATAGCCGTAGCGGGTTTCGCCGAAGTCCAGCAGCAGCGCGGCCGATTTGCCGGCGGGCACGCGGCGCAACTTGACAGGCTGCGGGGCGGTCTGGCAAAGCAACTCCGCTTGTTCGAAGAACGGCTTGGCCGCCGGCGCAGCGCAAGCCTCCGGCTTGCGACGCAAGCCTCCGGCTTGCGCCACACCTTCCCACTGGCCCACGATGCGCAACGGCGGCTGCAATCGGGTCTCCAGCAACGGAATGCCGCGTTCTACGATGGCGCTCCACGGGAGGATGCCTGGCGCGCCCAGGACTTGAGGCGCCTCCCAAGCGGAGTCGTTATAGGCCAGGGAAGCCCAATCCTCGTGGGGCGACTTGCCAAGTCGCCCTACGAGGCTCTGCGCCGCATCATAGTGCTCCTGGTATCCCAGTTGCGGGCCGCAACGGCCGGCGTGACGGCTGTAACATGCAGCTTCCGTGCAGCACCAAGTGGGGCCGGTGTGCAGTTCAACCTGGGCGCCGCCCTCACAGGCGGCCAGACCCTCCAGGAAGAAACCTGCGCGGCCCCGAAAGACGTTTTGCGCCGTGGAAACACCGAACGACAGGACGTGCGCGGCGAGCACATTGAGGCCGGGGCGCAGGAAAGGGGCAAGGTCCAGTTCATCTGCCGGCACGGCGTGGGGAAAGCCGCGGGCTGGGCCGCGCAGGAGACAAGCGCCGTTGACGAAGAGACGGTAACGGGTGTCCGCCGTGACGCGGATACGGGCGCTAAGCGGCGCGGCGGGCAGCTCGATGCGCTTGCGGAAGCAGACGTGCTGGTTGACGTGGTCGTAGCACGGGGCCCAGATCCAACACGCCGCGCCGTGCGTCACGGCGCTGGATTTGATTGGCTCAGGGTTGGGTGCGGCCACGTTTCACCTTGCGGCGTCACTCGCCGGTTTTCCACTCTACTTTGGGGGCGTCGCCCCAGAGGGACTCCAAAGCGTAGTACTCGCGCAGTGCGGGAGAGAAAACGTGGATGACGCAAGCCCCATAGTCCAGCAGGACCCACTGCCCGCCGGAGCTGCCTTCCAGACCCATTTTGTGAACGCCGCGGGTTTTCAGTTCGCGGGAGATCGTATCGCAGACCGCGCGGCTTTGGGCTTTCGATTGGGCGGTGCTGATGACGAAGAAGTCGGCCACGTCGCTGAGGCCGCGCAGGTCATAGATAACGATGTCCGTGCCCTTCTTCTCGTCGGCAGTCCGGGCGGCATATAAGGCGATTTCCCGGCCGTCCATCAAACCGGCTCCTTTGCCTGGGCCAGCGGAGACAGAGAGACACTTTCCAAACGGCCGCAAACCTTCCCCATGTACCAGTCCCCGCTCCTTCTCCTTCCCCCAAAGCGCATTTCCGCCGCGCCTTCCACCGAAGGATATTCTACCCTGTCTTCCCGCCATGGCAAGTGTAGCGCAGACTTAATTCGCCCGCAAGACGCCCTCCCCCTACCCCCTCCCGCAAGGGGAGGGGAAAAACAGGGCCGGTCAGGGCGCGACGGGCTCGACGAGCGGCGCCTGGAGTTGGGCCTTGATCTGCCTGGCGATGAAATCGTGGTAGCGTTGGAGCAGTTCGGCCAAGGGTTTGTTGTCATTGGGGAAGTAGCTCGCGTAGCGGTCTCGCGCTGCCTGCGCTTTCTTGTCCAATGCAGCGGCCTCAGCGGTCTTGCCCGCCTGGCGCGCCGCCTCCGCGCTGCGTGCGAAGTAATCCATCTGCTGGAACATGCAGCCTTTCAGGTTGTCGCCAATAGTCCTCTCCAGGCTCAGGCCGCGCGCCTCGTTGCGCCGGCGCATTTCCAGCCACCAGTCCTCAGCGCCCCAATCGTCCCAGCCGCGTTCCGCGGCCGGCTTCCTGGGGTTGGACCAGAAATGTCCCTGGTTCTGGACGCAATCGCCATAAAGGCGCTCAGTCCGCACCGGGGTGGGATCGGTGTTGGTGGCCATAGCTTGCCACAAGTAGTAAGCGGCATACCGCAGATGCTCGGTAGGCAGCGGCGGACGCGGTTGGACACCCTCGCGCGCCCAGCGCTCCCGCCGTTCGTCTTCTTTCAGGAAGACCGCGCGGCGCTCTTCGTCCGTCAGGTCGTAGATGTTGGGCAGTTGGCGGCGGTGGAGGTAACCGAAGTCGGTCCTTTTGGCGTCGCCAAAGCGGTCCACGTACATGTAGGCCAGCTCAAACCACAGGCTGTAATTGCGGTAGTTGCGCTCCAGGCCCTTCTCCAACGTGATCAGGCCGGAACGAATCCAGTACCACTTGCCTGCGGGAGTTTCCGCCCGGCGGGCCAGGCTGAAGCACATGGTGTAGGCCTGGTAGGCGTGAATCTGGGTGAAGGTAGGCTGGAGCTTCAGGATCATGTCGCAGAGCAGTTTCAGTTCGTAGTACCGGCCGGTTTCCTGGTGGCGGATGGCGCGGACCCAGAGGATGTCGGCGAGCAGCCCGCGGAACCCCCCGAGGGCCAGGAAGCCGACCTCCAGAGCGTTTTTCTCAGGATCGGACCAGGTCAGGTTGGCCGCGATACGGCGCGCCTCAACATGGTTCTGCACCATGCCGGAAAAGGCCAGCGCCAATGCCGCGACGCCGAGCCAGGCACGGGAGGTGTGGCTGCGGTTATTCCCTGTGCCACAATCCTCCCGGATTGTGGCTGTTCCTCCTGCCGCAATCCGGGAGGATTGCGGCACATTTGGGATTTTGGGTTCGGGATTCTGGGTCTGCATCTGCGTTTATCTCATTTGCCAACTTCGCGGCGCTGGAATAGCCACACCCCGGCCAAGGACCAGCCTAGCACGCGGACCACGCCCATCATCAGCGCGGCGTGCGCCAGGACCCAGCCGGACATGATGTCGCCCTCGACGAAGGCCGCCGGGCCGCCCATGACGCGGAAGTCCGGCAGCAGCTCCAGGCATAAGGTCAGTTGCGCCACGACGGTCTTCTGCAAAGGCGACTCGCCGGCGTCCAGACCCAGGGCCTGGGCGCGCGCCGCTCCGCTTTCCATCAACATCAAGGTCTGCCGGGACATTTCACCGCCCAGAACCAGGATCACGCCCAAAGCCACCGTGACGGGAAAAGAGAGCACGCCGGACCAACTGGCGGTGATCAACGCCAGGGTCCAGCCTTGCAGCGCCAACAGCAGAAAGGCCTTGAACAGGTTCTGGGAGAAATCGTCCACGGGCACGCCCAGCCGCACTGTGACCACCAGTGACGGGGGGTACTCGCCTATCCTGGCCGCAGAGACCGTGACCAGCAGCTTGGTCGCCTTGGCCAGGCACTCAGGTTCCAGGAAGAAGTCCAGGGGCCGGTCTTGGGCCACCGTGTGGCTGCCTTTGAGGAGCGGCTCGGAAGTGCCGTCGCAGGTCACGTCCAGGCCCACGTTTTCAATGTGTGAAGCAAAGGAGCGCGAAGAGGTGAGCTGGAAGCGCGCGGCGAGCGGTTCGTCCCGTCTTTCCCTGGGGTCGAGCGTGAAGACCCATTGCCGCGAGACGCCCGGCTCAATCAGCTTGTACGAGGCCCCAGGCCCGGGTTCGCCGTCCGCGAGGCGGTACTGGCGCGTGGTGAGGGCGTTGCGGCGCAGGTCGGCCCAGGAACCGGTGGAGGCCGGGCCGCCAAGCTCGCGGGTTTCCGGGCGCGCGGGTACCAGGCGCACCAGGACAGCGGTGAGGATGGTCAGGCCCAGGATGAAGAGCAGATCAATGGCCCAGAAGCCGAGCGCCTTGCCGAGCAGAATAGCCCAG
>JBEKKG010000137.1:0-11449 GCA_050010835.1 Planctomycetota bacterium | reverse complement strand
TTGCAGGATATTTTCCTGCGTGTTCTGACTCACTCCGGCGATTTTCGCCCGGGCGCGCCGTTCAAGCCGTGGCTGTTCACCATCGCCCGCAACGCGGCATACAATTGGATGCAGAAGCGCAAGCTGCGCGCCGAAGTCGAGGTGCAGACGGACTTCAGCTCGTCCGCCGCGCCCGCGCTGCTGGCCGGGCAGGACGGGCGTAACGTGGCCGCCGACCCCAGCGCGCAATTGCTGGCTCAGGAACGCAAAGCCCGACTCCTCGCGGCGCTCGAACAACTCCCCGCGCCGCAGCGGGAAGTCATCATCCTCACCCTCTTCGACGGCTTCAGCTACCAGGAAGCCGCGGCGATCACCGGCGATACGGAGGGCACGCTCCGCTCGCGTGTCTTCCATGCGCTCCGCAGACTGCGGGAGCGCCTGAAGGAGCCTGCCTGATGAATAACGAGGACCTCACATTGCAGGAGTTGATCGTGCGGGCCTTGACCGGCCGCGACAACGAAGCGCGCCGTTCGCTCGAAACGGCCGCCGCCTCCGACCCGGAACTGCGGCGTTTCTATTCGGAACTGGAGGACATCGTCAGCGTGCTGTCTGGTTCCCCGGACTGGCGCGCGGCCAAGCCGTCGCCCGAGTTGACAGCGAAGATCCGGCAGGCCGTTGTGGCGAAGCTCCCCGCCGCCCCGCCGCATTTCCGCACGGTGCTGCTCGAAAGCGACCTGGGCCGCAGCCGCGCCACGCGGCGTTTGCTGCTCTGCCTTGCTTTGCCGGTGCTCTTGGCGGCTGCGGCGCTGTATCTGTGGCGCAGGCCCGGCGCGGAAGGCGAACGGCTGAAACTTGCGGGCAAATCGGTGTTTGAGGCGCCGCTGCAAGGCCAACCCCTCAGCGGTTGGGAGTTCGTCCGCGGGGCCGCGTGGCAGACGGGCCCTGACGGCTTGCACAGCAGCGGCGTGGACGATTCGGACGCCGCGTATCTCAAGGACGGGTTCAGCGCCGGGAGCGCGCTGGCCTGCAATGTGGACGTGCGCGTCCCCGGATTGGACGAGCAATCCAGTGTGACGATTTTTCTGGCGGACGCGCAAGGCGCTGCGCACCCGCTCTTCGATGCCTGGCTGCATCCGGCGGCGGCGCTGGAGCTGGAAATCACCGCGGACGGCCTGGTCCTGAACGGGCCGGGCAACGGACCGGAAAAGACGCTGCTGCAGTCGCAGCCCGCCGTGAATGCCGCCGGCACTTTTCTGCGGTTGCGCCTGGAACACTTGGGCCGGCAGGCTTGTGTGGTGGTCAATGGCAAGGTCCTGTTCGAGGGCGCATTGCCGCGCCCCTTGCTTGGCCCTCTTCATCCCGGAATCAGGGTCGCCGGGCCGAAGAAGAACGAAATCCTTTTCAACGCGCTGCGCATTGAGCGGTAACTCCTTGCAGATTGGAGGAGACCGCCGCATGAGCTCAGATGGCACACCCACACCGCCGGTGCTTCCGGCCCCATTCGCCGGAGAACCGACGCCCGATGAACTGGCGCTGGCCCAGAAACTCACCGCGGCGCGGGACGTGCTGGCCTCCGAGGTCCATAAGCTGATCGTCGGGCAGGACGAGGTGATCGAGCAACTCCTGCTGGCCATCTTCTGCCGCGGCCACTGCCTGATGGTCGGCGTCCCCGGTCTGGCCAAAACGGCTATGGTCAACACGCTGGGCCGGGCGCTGACGCTCAAATTCTCGCGCATCCAATTCACTCCCGACCTGATGCCCAGCGACATCACGGGCACGGACATCATTCAGGAAGATCCGGAAACCGGCCGCCGCCAGACCGAGTTCCTGCCCGGCCCGGTCTTCAACAACCTGATCCTGGCCGATGAGATCAACCGCACGCCGCCCAAGACCCAGGCCGCGCTGCTGGAAGCGATGCAGGAACATCGCGTCACGGTCGGCTCGCGGACCTACAAGCTGCCTGAGCCGTTCTTCGTGCTGGCGACGCAGAACCCGATCGAGCAGGAAGGGACCTATCCGCTGCCGGAGGCGCAACTCGACCGCTTCATGTTCCTGGTCAAGGTCTCGTACCCGTCGCGCGATGAGGAGCTCGCCATCATGCGGCGCACGACCAGCGCCTACAGCGGCGACGTCACGCCGGTTTTCACGGGCGAAGAGCTGCTGGGCCTGCAGGAGATCGTCCGCAAGGTGCCCGTGGCCGACCACGTCTATGCCTGCGCCGTGGACCTGGTGCGCGCCACGCGGGTCTCCGAGGAACAGTGCGCGCCGGAGGTGAAACGCTGGCTGGACTGGGGCGCGGGGCCGCGCGCCTCGCAGTATCTGCTCCTGGGCGCCAAGGCGCGCGCGCTCCTCCACGGGCGCTTCCATGCCACGATTGAGGACGTGGTCGCCATCGCCAAGCCGGTCTTGCGCCACCGCCTCGTCTTGAACTTCGCGGCGGAGAGCGAAGGCCTGACCACGGACATGATCGTCGAGCGCGTCTTGGAACACGCGCAGTCTGCGCAGGCAGTGTGAAACCGCAGATGAACGCAGATGAACGCAAATAGGAACAAGGACGGCTCATGTTCGAACTACGCTCCCTGGTTGATGACCGTGCCATGCAGCGCGTCGCCAAGCTGCGCCTGGTGGCGCGCACCGTGGTGCAGAGCTTCATTTCCGGCCAGCATCGCAGTGTCTACAAGGGCTTCAGCGTCGAGTTCGCACAACACCGGCAGTACGCTCGCGGCGACGAGTTGAAACACATTGACTGGAAGGTCTTCGGCAAGACCGACCGCCTCTTCGTCAAGCAGTATGAGGAAGAAACCAACCTGCGCGCGACGCTGGTAGTGGACGCCAGCGGCTCCATGCTTTACGGCGCGGGCGCAGAGCAGAAGTACGAATACGCCTGCCGGCTCGCCGCCGCCCTGGCGTATCTCATGCTCAGCCAGGCCGACTCGGTCGGTCTGGTCACTTTCGATACCGCGGTGCGGGAGCACATCCCGCCCCGTGCCACCACCGGGCATTTCAACACCCTCCTGAAGTCGCTCGCCCGGACCGAGGCGCACGGCGAAACCAGCCTGGCGCCGATACTCCACGATTTGAGCAGCCGCTTGAAGCGGCGCGGGCTGGTGCTGATCCTTTCGGATTTCTTCGCGCCCACGGAGGATCTCGTCCGCGCCTTGGGCCATTTTCACCACCAGCGCCACGAAGTCATCCTTTTCCAGGTGCTCCATGCGCACGAACTGAGCTTCCCGTTCGATACGGTGGCGGAGTTTCGCAGCCTCGAAAACAGCACCCAGCGGCTGCGCTTGGACGCGCCGCGCGTGCGCAAGCTTTACCTGGAGCGGCTGGCGAGCTTCCTCGAACGCCTCCGCGAGGCCTGCCACCGCTTCCACTACGACCATGTCCTGCTCGAGACCAAGGCCCCTTGCGATGCCGCGTTGAGCCAGTACCTGATGCACAGGCGGGAGCGCTGAAGCAATGGTCTTCCTCAACCTTGTCTTGGCGGGCGGTTTGGCGGCTGTCAGCGCGCCGATCATCATCCACCTGCTGCACCGCAGCCGCGTCGTGCCCTACGACTGGGGCGCGATGATGTTCCTCCAGGAACTTATGGCCGAGCGCGCGCGGCGGCTCCGCCTGCGGGAAATCCTCTTGCTCCTGGTCCGCGCGCTCATCGTCGCCTGCCTGGCGCTGGCGCTCATGCGGCCCGCGGTCCTCTCGTCCAGCGCGGGCGTGCGCTCCCCCGGCGTCAACACCAGCGCGGTCGTGCTGCTGGACGATTCCTATTCCATGAACGCCGGCCGCGCCCATGCCGCCTGGCAGGACGCGCGGGAAATGGCCCTGGCGTATTTGAACACCCTGCGCAAAGGCGACGATGTCTCCATCATGTGTCTCTCTTCCGCCGGCAAGGCGCCCGCGCCCGCCGCGCTTTACGACCTCGAACGCGCCAAGGAGCTCGTCCGCGCCGCCGCGCCGCGCTGCGACAAGACCGACATGCCGCGCGCCATAACCGCGGCCCTGCGGCAGCTTGAAGCGCAGCACAATCCGCGCCGGGAACTGGTGCTTTTCTCGGATATGCAGGCCGCGGGCTGGGACCTGAGCGACGGCCCGCGCTGGTCCTTCGTGGCCAACGCAGTCCACTCCAGCCGCGTGCCGCCCGCCATTATCCTGGCCTCGACGCCCGACGCGCGGCCGGCCAACCTGGCGCTGCTGCGCATTGAGCCTTCACGCCAGGTCGTGGACTGCTACTCGCCCGTGACCTTCAGTGTGACGGTGGTTAACGGCGGTGCGGAGGAGATCAAGGACGCGACGGTCGCGTTCAGCGTGGACCATGCGCCCAAGGCCACGCGCAGCGTCAGCCTGGCGCCGGGGGCGCATGAAGTGCTGGCTTTCGAGCACAAGTTTGAGCGCCCCGGTTCGCATTGCGTCACCTGCCGTCTCCGTGCCGCGCAGGACGCGCTCGATGACGACAACGAGCTTGCGTACAGCGTGGTGGTGATTGAGCACCTGCCGGTGTTGCTGGTGGATGGCGACCGCCGTGAGGGCGCCCTGGCCAGCGAGACCGATTTCTTGCGCCTGGCCTTGTCGCCCAAGGATGCGGAAGACCCCTTGTGGCGGACGGTGATCGAACCCACCGTGGTTGATACCGCGGATACCCGCTATGCCGACTTCTCCAAGTACCGCGTGATCGTGCTCGCCAATGTGGCCGTGCTGCCCGCGCCGGTCATTTCGGAGCTGGAACGTTTCGTCGTCGCGGGCGGGGGCCTGCTGATTACGCTCGGCGACCGCGTGCAGCCCGCCGCCTACAACCGCACTCTTTTTCGTCAGGGCGCGGGCCTCTTGCCCGTGGCGCTCAAGGACGTGGCGCAATCCTCTGGATTGCGCCGTGAGCCAATCGTCGCGCATCCCGTCGGATTGCCTGTCGCGCATTCCGCCGGATTGCGCGGCGATCCGGAGGATCGCCCTGCAGAACCGGCGCGTCTGGGCGGCATAGTTTCCAACGCGGCTGCGCTTGACCTTTTCCGGCCGGAGAAAGGCCAGGACTGGTCGCGGGCGCGCGTGCGCTCCTATTTTCGCACCGCGGCGCCGGGCGAAGGCGCGCGGGCGCTCGCCTCTTACTCCTCCGGGGACTTGGCGCTGGTCCAGAAGCAACTCGGAGAAGGCAAAGTGCTCCTGCTGACGACGGCGGTGGACCTGGACTGGTCCGATCTGCCGGTTCATCCGTTCTACGTGCCGCTGATGCAGAATCTGGTCTTCGAGCTGGCTTCGGCCGTGATTCCGCCGCGCAACCTGCCCGTGGGCCAGGCGCTCGTGTACGTGGCTTCCGGCCCGGCAGCGCTCAAGCCGCACCTGCTTTACCCGCCTGCGGCTCCCGGCGGCACGCCGGCCACGCGACCGGCCGGTGCAGGCGAGACGCCTGCGCTACGTACCGCGGGCGTCCCGCCCGCCCCAGGCGAGGGCGTCGCCATGAAGATGCAGCGCCAGGGCGCGCTTTCGGTTTTCACCTGGGAGGACACCTCGCTCCAGGGCCTGTACACCGTGGCCCCGGAAAGCGCCGCGCCGGAAGAGCGCGTCTACTACACTGTCACCGCGGATCGCGCCGAGTCCTCTCTGGCCCGCCTTGCCGAGGCGGACTTCCTGGCGCTGGAGCGCGACCTGGGCGCGCGCCGCGCCGCCGGCTGGGACGAACTGGCGCGCCTGGTGCAGCTCGATGCCGGTGGCTACGAACTCTCGAAGTACCTGCTGCTTGCGGCCATTTCCTTGTGTTTCCTGGAAGTGTTCCTGACGCGGAGGTGGGGCTGATGGAAAGCGCCGCACCGGACTTCAGTTTCAGCCTGCTGCTCAACGGCTGCGCGTGGTGGCTCATGCTGCCGCTGGCAGCGCTGCTCGCCTTCCTCATCGTGCGGCTGTACCTGAAGGAAACCGCGCCCTTCAGCCGCGCCGGGACGTGGCTGCGCGGTCTGCGCGGCGCCGTGATAGTGCTGCTGGTGCTGTTGCTGTCCCAGCCGGTCGTGCATCGCGTCACGGCGAAGTATGAGCCGCCCGTCGTGATTGTGCTCCGCGACCAGACCGACAGTATGACGGTGAAGGACATCCATGAACCGCCCGAACGGAAAGTGCGCACGGCCGTGGCGCTGGGCTTCCTGGATGCCCAGGCGCGCAGCCTCAGCGGAGAGGAGGCGGCGGCTGCGTTCGGCGCGGCGGAGAGCTCCCTGGATCTAGGGCTTGGCGCGCTGCGCCAGGCGCTGCAGCAAATCCAGGAAAGCGGCGGCACGAACGCGGACATTCAGGACCGGATGGCCGAGGCGCGCAAGGCGCTGGCGAAGACCAGTGCTGCGGCCCGGCGCGCGGCGGCGGCTTTTGGCAGCGCGCCGCAGGCCCTGGCCCAGCAGAAGGACGCGGCGGCCAAGTGCGTCGAGAGCGCCGGGGCCTTGGAGCGCGGCCTTGGGGAAGCGCCCGCCAGGCGCGACGAAGTGAAACGTTTCCTTCAGGACAAGAACCAATCGCTGAAGGTCTTGAAACAGGAGCTGGCCAAGCTGGTGCTCGGCGCCCGGCAGCTCCAGGACCTGAGTGACAGAGCGCTGGGCGAGAGCGGCAAGCCCGCGGTCCAGGCCGCGCTCGAAAAACTCGCGCAACTGGACCGCAAAGCGCTGCTCGCAGCCATGCTTGAGAAAGCGGGCGTTCCGCAAACCGGCCAGACCGCCGGCGGCGTCCGGGTCGCCACCTACAATTTCGATACCGCTTTGCGCAGCGCGGACCTCTCAGCGCCGGCGGACCAGGCCAAGGCCGGGGCCGGGAACGAGCCCGCGCACACAGACACCGACCTGGCCACGCCGCTGCTTCAACTGGTTGAGCGCCACGCGCAGGACCCCATCACCGCGGTCGTGTTGTGCAGCGACGGCCGGCACACTACCGGGCCGAATCCGGAGGATGCCGCGCGCGCCCTCGCGGCCCGCGGCATCGCTCTCCATACGCTCGGTGTCGGCAGTCTGGACGCGCCCACCGATATCTGCGTGGCCCGCCTGGACGGCACACTCTCAGTCTTTCTTGACGAAACCATCCGCCTGACCGCGCACATAAAAACCAGCCGGCTCAAGGGCAAGAACTGCAAGCTCGTCCTGCGCCAGGGCGGGAAGGAGATTCAGCGGCGCGAGTTGACGCTGCCGGAAGACGGCTGGTTCACTCAGGATTTTGAGATCGCCGCGGACAAGAGCGGCCCTAACGTTTTCAGCGCCGCCATTGATCCGCTGCCGGGCGAGACGCTCCTCACCAACAACAGCGCCGAGGCGCTGGTGGACGTGGCCAATGACCGCTTGAAAGTGCTCGTGGTGGACGAGTTGCCGCGCTGGGAAACACGGTACGTCGCCGGCTTGTTGCGCCGCGAACGGAAGATGAACCTGGTGGAGCGCTGGCTGGCGCCCGCTGAATTGACCGGCCCGCGCCGCAAGGCCCTGCCCGAGGAAACGCCCGCAGGCAGGAGGCCTGCACCACCTGGGAGCGCCGGCGTCCCGCCGGCCTCCGGCTCAGCGGGCGGGACGCCCGCGCCCCCAGGCGGGGCGCTCGATGAATTCGACATTGTGGTGCTGGGTGACGTCGCGCCCGACCGCCTCGATGAGGGCGACCAAAAGCGGCTGGCCAGATATGTGGCCGACCGCGGCGGGTTCCTGATTGTGCTGGCCGGCTCGAAGGCCATGCCGCGGTCGTACCCCAGCGGCCTGCTGGCGGACTTGTTGCCCATCAAGCAGCAGCTTGCGGCGGCTGGGGCGCCGCTGCTGGCCAGCTCCGACGCTGCGCCGAGCGTGCGCGTGAAACTGGATGCGGACGGCAGCCGCAACGAGATGGTGCGCATTTTCCGCGACCCGGTGCTCAATGAACAGCTCTGGTCCGCCCTGCCGGAATTGCAGTGGGTGGCGCGCCCCGCGTTCGCCAAGCCCGGCGCCACGACGCTGCTCTACACTGACGACGTGCGCAAAGACACAGTCGCGGCGGTCCAAAGTTACGGCGCGGGGCGCGTCCTCTACCTGGGCACGGACAACACCTGGCGCTGGCGCTACAAGGCTGCCGACCGCATCCACGCCGTCTTCTGGTCCCAGGCCTTTCGCTGGGGCACGAGCAACCGGCTCGCAGGCGGCGAACGGCTGAAGGTGGGCCTGGACCGCCGCCAGATTCGACCCGGCGAGGACCTTGAGGTCCTGGCGCGCCCGCGCGACAAACAGGGCGCTCCCGCGGCCGATGTCACTGTCATTGCCGAGTTGCAAGAGGGCGCACACCGCCAGCGCGTGCAATTGCAGCCGGCGCCCGACAGCGGAGGTTTGTACCGCGGCATACTCCAGAACCTCGAGGCGGGCATTCATAATCTGCTGGTCAAGGTGGAAGCGCCTGGATTCGAGGGCGTCAGCGAGAACATTCAGGCCATCGCGCGCGAAGTCACGGGCCAGGAAGGCGTGGAGCTGTCCCGCGACGCCGCGCGCCTGGCCGCTATGGCCAGCGCAGGCTCAGGCCAATACGCGGACGTCCTGGAAGCGCCGCAACTCTTCAAGAACCTGGCCGGCCAGGGCAAGCAGCGCACGCTGGAGTCATCGTACGAGCTGTGGTCTTCGTACCCCGCGCTCATTCTCGTCGTGCTGCTCCTGGCTGCGGAATGGCTCCTGCGCAAGAAGGTGGGGCTGGCATAGGATGGAACCGCAGATGAACGCAGATGAACGCGGATTGGCTGAAGGGGATAAGCTGAGAATGAACAAGAATGCTGATATCTGCGTTCATCCGCGTTCATCTGCGGTTCCGCAGAAGCCCGGCGCGGCTGCTGCGATCAAGGTCCCCGCGCCTGTCGCCGAGGCGCTCACGCGCTTTGCCGAGGTCAACCGCCGCTTGGCGCTCTGGGAGGCTGCGGGCTGGGTGCTGGCCGCGCTGATTCTGGCTTTTACACTCATCGCCTTGGCTGACCGTTTTCTCTTTGTCGGGGGCAGCGTGCGCAGATTCGAGGCGCTGGCTGGCTACCTGCTGTGCCTGCTCTTGGCGGCGCCGTTTTTGAAGCGCGCGTTCCGCCGCCGCAGCCCTGCCGAGATCGCCCGCGCTCTGGAGCTGCGCGCGCCGGGCGCAGGATTGGCGGAGCGGGTCTCGACCACGGTCGAGTTGGCCGGCCGCAGCCTGGCAGGCGAGGGCGTTTCACAGCAAATGGTGGAGCGTGTGGCCGATGAGTCCGCCCAGCTTGTGGGCCAGTTGAGCATCGCAGCTCTGCCCGACCGCACGCGCGCGCGCCGCTCCGGCAAGACCGGCCTGGCCGCGCTGGCCGCGGTCCTGTTGCTCTGTCTGGTCCCCGGGCTGCATTTTTATTCGTTCTATCTCCGGGCCTTGCTGCCGTGGGGCCGCTTTCACCGCCCCAGCAATACGGCCGTGGCCGTTTCGCCGGGCGACACGCGCGTAGTTGACGGCACGGACCTCGAAATCGCCGCGCGGCTGGACGGCCGGTTGGTGCAGGAAGTCTGGTTGGAGAGCCGCGAGCGCGACACTTCCTCCTGGACCCGACTGGCGATGGACCCGGAGACCGAGCAACCGCAGCGCTTCACCCTGAAAGTGGGCCCGCTGCGCGTGCCGCTGGAGTATCGTGTGCGCGCGGGCGATTTCCTGAGCGACGAATACACAGTGGCGCTGCTGCCGCGTCCCGAGATCTCCGGCCTCAAGTTCGTGGTGAATTATCCCGCCTACACCGGCATGGCGCCGGAGACGATCGAGCGTCTCAACGGCGATCTGGCCGTCCTGAAAGGCGCGCGCATCGAGGTGCTGCTGCGCACCAACACGGCGCTGGCCGCAGCGGTGCTCGATTTCGCCGGCGGACGCAAAATCTCCCTGGCCGTGAACGGCGGGTCGGCCACGGGGACGTTTGACGTGCTCGAGGACACGCAGTACCGCGTGCTGCTGCGTTCCAATGAGGGCGTCGAGAACCCAGAGGCGCCGCTCTTCTCCATCCACGCCATTCCCGACCGCCCGCCGCAAGTGGCCGTCCTCAAGCCCTCAGCCGATGAGACCATAGACGCCGGCCAACTGCTCAATCTCGAAGCGCGCGCCGAAGACGATCTGGGCCTGGTCTCCTGCCGCCTGGTGGTGCGCACCGACATGCGCCCCGGCCCCAGCGTGCTCAAGCTGCAACGCCCGCCGGAGAGCGGCAAAGTGTGGCTGATCGTCCAACCGTGGGACCTGGCCGGGATGTTCCTGCAGGACGGCGAGACGGTCTTCTACCAGGTTGAGGCCGTGGACAGCGCGGGCCAGGTGGGCCGCAGCGATGAGCGCCGTTTGCGCGTGGCCTCCGGCCGGAAACGGGAGTCCGCCCAGGTCCTCGCCGCCTTGGAGAACGCGCAGCGCCTGCTGAGCAGCGCGCACCGTCTCCTCACCGGCGCGCGCAAGGACATTGTGGAAATGCGGCAGTTCTTCCGCCCGCAGGACGTTGAATTCCAGTCTGCTGAGCGCCTCTTGCTCACCGATACTTTTCGCCGCGTCGGCAGCGAAGCCCAGGCCGCGGGGGCGGCCTTGGAGAAGGTTGCGCCGCAGGCCGAAGCGGGGCCGCTGCGCCTGCTGCTGGCGGCCTTGCACAACGCGCTGCAACGCTTCGGCGACACGGGCTTGCGGCCGCTGGTAGGACAGGCTTTTAGCCTGTCCCCGCAGGCTGGAAAGCCTGCGCTACAAGTGGGCCGGGCGGTGGCCGCGGGTCTCGACGTTCTCAGCACGCTCGCCCCCGCCGCGGAAAGCAGGCTCTTCAACCTGCATCAGGCCGTGACGGCCGCCCAGCGCTACAGCGGCGCAACGCTGCTGGCGGAGCGGGCTGCCGACGTGCGCGATGCGCAGGCGCCAATTACCCCCGTGCTGGTCGGGGCAGCCGCGTGGAGTGCGCGCGGCGCTTACACGCCGGGCCTCCTGGCGGAATACTACCGCGGGCAGAACTTCGAGCAGTTGGCGCGCCGCACTGTGGAGTGCAAGCTCGAACACAAGAATGAGGACCTGCCCGAGGTGGGGCGCAACAGTTTCAGCATCCGCTGGCGGGGCGAAGTCCTCGCGCCGCAGGCCGGGCGCTACGTCTTCCGTGCCACTGCCAATGACGGCGTGCGCCTCACCGTGGCCGGCAAGTGCCTGATTGACGAATGGCGCGCGCAGGCCGCCGCGCCGCAGGAAGGCGCCATTGAACTCGCGGAAGGCTGGCATGAGATCGTCTGCGCGTTCTTTCATGGCCGCGGGGAATATGAGTTCAGCCTGACGCGCTCCGGGCCGCGCACGCCCGACGGCCCGCTGCCGCCGGAGCAGCTTCGCAACGCCGGCGCGCCCGCCTTGAGCGCGGGAGACGACGTCCGCGCGGCGATGGCCGTGGCCGCCAGCGCGCCCGCGGTGCAGCAGGCTTTGCTGCGCCTGCACACCATGATCCAGGCCGCGGCCGGCCTGGCCCCGGAACTCACCCGTCTGGCCAGCCTGCCGCCTGAGAGGGACTCGCAAGGCCAGAAGGACG
>JBEKKG010000136.1:0-11454 GCA_050010835.1 Planctomycetota bacterium | reverse complement strand
TCTCAACGTTTTCAGGCCGCGCGCGAGATGCTGCGGCTGGCCCAGCGCGCGGCCGTATTCAATGCAGGCCGCCGCCATGAGGGCGTTGCCGTCCACGTAAACATTGCGGTCCACGGCGGGCGCAGGGCGTTGGGCGCGCGCGCGCAGCAGAGCAACCCGCACCCGGCTCAAGCGCTGCTCAGCCTCATTGCGCGGCAGGCCCGCGGCGCTCGCGGCTTCCTCCGGCGTGCAGGCTTCGTAGAGCGCGTTCTTTCCCGGCGCGGCGGCCTGGTTGCCGGCTTCAGCCACGCCAAAAAAAGCACAGGCCAGGCGGCAGTCGCTATCGTCACGCAGGATGCTCTCGAATTCCTTCTGGGTCCAGGTGTAGTACAGGCCCTCATCCAGGTCCGATGTCCCGCCGGCCACGGAACCGGGGAAATAAGTGCCGGAAGGATCCTGCATTGCGGCCCAGAAGGCCAGTGTTTCTTCAGCAGCGCGCTTGTAGCGTGCCGCGCCCGTGGCTTGCCAGGCGCGCACGAGGGCGGCCAGCATTTCCGCATTGGGGCCGAGCAACTTTTCGTAGCGCGGCGTCCGCCACCAGCGGTCGGCGCAGCAGCGATGGAAGCCGCCGGCAAGCTGGTCGTAGACCGCGCCGCGCAACATGCCGTCCAGGGTCAGGGACACGGTATTGAGGCTGCGCGCGTCCTGGGTTGAGGCATAGTGCAACAGGCACAGGTCCAGCGCGCGCGGCGTGGGAAATTTTCCCGCCGCCGCCGCGCCTGGGGAAGTCAAGCCGCCGGCTCTCAGGTCCAGCGCGGCGTGGATGGCGGACGCGGCCCGCTGGAGCAGGTCAGCCGGGGGCTCGCCGGCCGTGGCCGCGGCTTCGTTCTCCTTCTTGAGGCGCTCATGCAGTGCGCCGGCCTTGCGCGCCACAGCCTCTTGGTGCTCGCGCCACGCGCGCGCGGCCTGTTGGATCACCTCGCGCAGACCGGGACGCTGAGCGGCGGCGTCATCCTCAGCGGGGAAGAACGTGCCGCCCATGAAAACACAGCCCTCAGGAGTGAGAAACGCCGTCAACGGCCAGCCGCGGCGGCCCGAGACGGCCTGCACGGCTTGCTGCAAACGCAAATCCACGTCGGGGCGCTCGTCACGATCCAGGCGCACCGGGATGAACTCTCCGTTCAGCCGCACGGCGACCTCCAGATCCTTGAAGGTGACGCGCTCCATTGCCTTGCCCCAGTGGCACCAGTTGGCCGTGATGAAGAGGAAGATGGGCTTGCGGCTGCGCGCGGCTGCGGCAAAGGCCTCCGCGCCCCACGGCTGCCAGTGCACTGCGCCCTTGCCCTTCAGGAGGGCTGGATCGCCGGGCTTGGGCACGAACTGCGCGCCGGCTGTTGTTTCCAGGGGAAACGCCGGGAGAAGAAAAAGCAGTGCAGAAAGAAAACAAAAACGCACGGACTTCTGAAACCGCAGATGAACACAGATCAACGCAGATGACAAAAGAGTCTCGCTCCTATCTGCGTCCATCTGCGTCCATCTGCGGTTTCAAGAGTTCTGCGGAGAGCAATCCAGGCTATTTCTCCAGGATGCTGTCGAAGTGCCAGTAGGTCACGGGCGGCGCGCCACAGGGCGCGGCCCAGCGGACGCCATTGGCAATGATGGCGCGCACATTCTTGTCGTAATAGGTCGGGAAAGTCTCGTGGCCGGGGCGGAAGTAGAAGACGCTGCCCGCGCCGCGCTTCCACGTGCAGCCGCTGCGGAAGACCTCCCCGCCGCCAAACCAACTGATGAAGATCAGCTCGTCCGGCTCCGGAATGTCGAAGTGCTCGCCGTACATTTCCTCATGCGGCAGGACAAAGTGGTCGCTGATGCCAATGGTGATCGGGTGCGCCGGCTTGGTGACCCAGAGGATTTCCGGTTTGCCGTCCTCGCGCCACTTCAACGCGCCGCTGGTGCCCATGAGCAGCAGGAAGGGCTTGGACATGTGGGCCGAGTGCAGCGGGATGAGGCCCATGCCCTGCAAGACGCGCTCGCGGACCTTGGCCGCCAGCTTGTCCTCCACCTGGCCGTGGGCCATGTGCGCCCACCAGATCAGCACGTCGGTGTTGTTGAGGACCTCGTCGGGCAGCCCCTGGCCGGGCTGGTCGAGCGTGGCCGTGCGGACTTCCATGTCCGGCTGCGCGCGCAGATGTTCCGCGATGGCCTCATGGATGCCCTTGGGGTAAACTTTCTGCACTTCCTTGTCTTTCTTCTCGTGGACAAACTCGTTCCACACAGTGACGCGAATTTTCTTGCCGGCCATGCTCTGCTCCTTTGTGAAAGTGGCTCTCCAGGACTGGAGACAACGTAACGGGTGGGGGGCGTTTCGTAAAACGAAAAATGGGAAGAATGGGAGGAATGGGAATGATGGGAATGATGGGAAGCAGAGGAGTTGTTACATCGTTCCCATTCTTCCCATTCTTCCTATATTTCCCATAGCACCCGCGGTGTATACCTTTCAGGAATGGGGCCTGAAATGCAGAACGTGAAATGTGCAAGCGGCGCCTGCCGTCCGCTTGGCGTGTTGTGGATTTCAGGTTTCAGCCTGGCGAGGTAACAAGCATGAGCGCGAACGGATTTTCCCGGCGAAGATTTCTGGGCAGCTTTGCGGCGATGGCGGCCAGCGTCACGATCGTCCCGCGGCACGTTCTGGGCGGCGAAGGACAGATTGCCCCGAGCGACACGTTCGGCGGCGCGCTGATCGGCTGTGGCGGTCGCGGCCCAGGCACCTTCAGCGATGGGCTGCAGCGCGGCGGCGTGCAGGGCAGCGTCAAGAAGCTGGCCGACTGCGATGTCAAGTTCCTCGACAGGGCCGACAACAAGACCATCTACAGCGATTTCCGCCGCGTGCTGGAGCGCAAGGACATTGACCTGGTGGCCATTGCCACCCCGCCCCATTGGCACGCGCTGATTTCCATTGCGGCCATGCAGGCCGGCAAGGACGTGGTCTGCGAGAAGCCCATGACGCGCTTCATTGCCGAAGGCAAGGCGGTGATCGAGGCGGAGCAACGCTACGGCCGCGTCTTCCAGATCGGCACCTATGGACGCATGGGCGCCTCGCACGACCACAACGCCATCCTAGTCCGCAAGATCATGACCAGCGGCCTGCTCAAGGAGTGCAAGGGCGTCTACATCCACAAGGGCGGCTGGAAGGTCAAGGAGTGGAGCGGCAAAGTCAACGCCCCGCCGCAGCCCATCCCCAAGAACCTAGATTGGGAAATGTACTGCGGCCCGTCCCCCTGGCGGCCCTATCAGCCGCATCGCCACGGCGGCACCCATCGCGGCTACTGGGACTACGAAGGCGGCGGTTTGTCGGACATGGGCCAGCACTATTTCGAAGGCGTCAACTGGAAATACGGCAAGGACCTCACCAGTCCCGTCGAGATTGAATCCTATGCCGCGCCGGCCCACCCCGAAGCCGTCGGCATGTGGGGCTGGGTCGAGTTGAAATTCGAGGATGGGATGACTTTTGTCTTCAACAGCACTGAGTGGGGCAAGCCCTACGACAGGCTGCAGGCGCGCGATGTGGCTTTGAGCGACCTGAGCGAAGAGGACCAGAAGAAGGTCCAGGCCATGCCCGATCCGGAGCCATTGATCGAGTTCCAGCAGGCGGTCAAGACGCGCAGGCCGTCCAATGGCAGCGCCTTGACGGCCCACCGCACGGCCTGCCTGCTGCACCTGGCGAACGTCTCCATCCGGGTCGGCCGCAAGATCCGTTTCGATCCGGTCAAGCAGGAGGCCGTAGGCGATGAAGAGGCCAATCGGCTGATCAACCAGCCCATGCGGGCGCCGTGGCACCTGTAACAGAGCGGGGAGCAGGGTTCGGGGAGCGGGGTTCGGGGACAAGTGACAAGGGGTGATCTCATGGGCAGGATACTCGGAATTCAGTTTGTGGCCGTGGCTCTGGTCTATCTGGCCGGCGCAGGCTGGTTGTACGCCGGCGAGGAGGCGCCCAAAACGGGGCTGGCGGCGCTCGTGGATACGGTGCCGGACGCCGACAAGGCCGGCCGGAACCCCGGTACGCTGACCGCACCCGATCTGGAGACGATGAAGAAAACCTACGATGAGATCGCCAAAGGCGGCAAACAGAGCGTAGCCGCGCTGGTGAACATGCTGGTCGAACCGGGCAAGGGCGACGACTACAAAGCCCGCTATGTGCTCCACGGCCTGGTCACCTACGCCGGCCGGCCGGAGAACGAGGACCTCCGCCCTGTGGTGCGCGAGGGGTTGCTTTCCACCCTGGGCGGCAATACACCCAAAGGCGTCCAGAAGTACGTCCTTGAGGAACTGAAACACATCGGCAGCACGGCGGACGCGGCTGCCATCGGCGCGTTCCTGGCTGACGACGACCTCTGTGAGTTCGCCGCTCAGGCCCTCGTGGCCATGCGCGATGCCTCCGGCATCTTCCGCAAAGCCCTCCCGGCGGCAAACGGCAAGAACAAGCTTACGGTCATTCAGGCGCTCGGCGTGCTGCGCGACACGCAGGCGGCGGACGAATTGAAGAAGTCACTCTCCGGCACCGCCCCGGACATCCGCCTCGCCGCCGCGGAGGCCCTGGCCAACATCGGCGAAGCCTCGGCCGCGGATGCGCTCCTGGACGCGGCTGACGGGGCCAAGGACTTTGAACGAATCAAGCTCACCGAGGCGGCGCTGCGCCTGGCCCAGCGCCTCGTCGAATCCGACAAAAAGAAGGATGCGGAGCGCATCTACAGCAAGCTCTGGGACACCCGGACGGCGGCCGAAGAGCGGCAGGTGCGCTGCGCGGCGGTGCAAGGGCTGGCTGTCGTGCGCGGCGACATCGCCGATATCCTTACCGCCATGAGGACCAACGACCCGCAAATCCGCGCTGTGGCCATCCGCGCCGCGATTACCATGCTCGGCGACGACGCAACCAAGCGCATTGTTGAGGCGCTGCCCAAGGCGGGACCCGCGGATCGTGCCGCCCTGCTGGCCATCCTCGGCGCGCGCCGCGACCCTGCGGCGCTGGCCGCGGTCCTCAGTTTGCTCAAGGACGCCGAAGAACAGGTGCGCCTCGGCGCCCTGCAGGCCGCTTCCGCCATCGGGGGCGCGGCGGCTGCCGAAGCCCTGGTGCCGCTGGTGGGCACTGCCGCCGGCAACGAGCGGAATGCCGTGTTGGATGCCTTGGCCAATATGCGCGGCAACCAAGCCAACGCGATCGTCGGCGCGGCGGCCAAGCCAGGCGCAGATGCGGCGGTCCGCGCGGCGTTGCTGGGCGTTCTGGCGTCCCGCCATGCGGAAGACCAGGTTGAGGCGGCCATGACAGCGCTCGCGGACCAAGACAAGCCGCTGCGCCTTGCGGCGCTGAAGGCCCTGGGCGTGCTGGCCGGCGACGGGCAAATCCCCACGCTCATCAAACTGGTTAAGGAGACCACTGATAACGAGGAGTTCTCCGCGGCGGAAGGCGCCCTGGCTGGAACGGCTGCGCGCCGCGGGGATGCCAGCGCCCAGCAATTGAGTGCCGCGCTGGCTGACGCGGCGCCCCGCAGCGCCGCCGCTATGATTCGCGCCCTGGGCGTTTCCGGCACGCCCGCGGCACTGAAGGCGGTGAGCGAGCAGACCAAGAACGCCAACGCGGACGTGAAGGACGCGGCCGTGCATGTGCTTTCCGAGTGGCGCGAGAAGAACGCGGTGGCGCCGTTGCTGGAACTCGCCCAGACGGCCGAGAAACAGGAGCACCAGATTCTGGCCTTGCGCGGCGTGGTCCGCCTCTTGGACAAAGACATGAAGGATCCCGAGAAGCTCACGGTTCTCGAAGGCGTCCTGAAGGCCGCCAAGCGCCCGGAAGAGAAACGCCTGGCCTTGGGCAAGCTGCAGGACATTCAGACCCTGCGCTCTTTCGAACTCGTGGCGCCCTGCCTGGACGATGATGCGGTCAAGGATGAAGCGGCCGCGGCCTTGGTCAAGATCGCTAAGAAGAACCCGAAGTCCAACGCCGACGCGATCCGCGAGGCGCTGGAGAAGGCCGCGAAGGTGACAACCAAGAACGATGTGCGCAGCGAGGCAGAAGGCATCCTGACACAAATCAAGAAATAGTGGCAGGCGGCGGGCGGCCTGCTAATATGACGCGCGGCAGATGGCCTCGTTTCAGTCGCAGGGCGCATTATGGCACTGGCAACACTTACCCCGTCACAGTTGGCAACGTTCGACTTTGTGCGGGGAGCAGGCGGCATGAACACCCCAAGTTCGGAAGACTTGAAACAAACGCTGGAGGACTTTGGGAAAGTCCAGGGTTCCGCACTGGTTGTCGGCGGCATGGCCGTGATTCACTACGGCTATGAACGTTCAACGAAGGACATTGACGCCCTCTACGCTTATGCTGACAGTGACATTCTTGAAAGGCTCAAGCCCAATTTCAAGCTCACCCGGAAATCCCCTATTGGCTGGCACCATCTGGAGCACAGGAAGACCGGCGTCCGGCTGGAACTGATCCCCGAAGGCGTGCTGGGGACGTATGGCTTTATCCCTGGCCCGAAGGCTGTTGGCGGGGAGAACGGGTTCATTTCTCTGTACGGGCTGGTGTGGTTGAAGTTGATCTCGTGGCGTCTTAATGATAGGGCCGACCTGGACATCCTGGCCAAGGCCAGAACGAGCGAGTTTGCCGCGTTGAGGGAGAAACTTCACCCAGAAATGCTGGAGCGCTTCGACGAAATCATAGCTGGGGCTAAACGCGACATGGAATTCGACCCTCATGGGGCGATTGACACTCTCCGCAAAGGCATCGGCTCCGAGCGTGTTGAGGAAGCCCCCGCGCCCTATGCAAAGAAGAAGCGGGCGGCCCGGACGAAGCGCAAAACTGAAAAAACTCCGGCACAGTCCGGAAAGTAGCAGCGTGCGAGGGCCAACAGGCTGCAATTGCCGGACGGCCGACGGCTTCAATTGACTTGGCGGGGAGCGTACTATGGCAGAGGCAGTCCTGACCCCGGCCGACTTGGGGATTTTCATTTTCGCGAAGGGAGTAGGAATGGCGCTAGACATACCGCCGGGACCCGGCCCAGAAGAGATGATGGCGGCAACTGAGGACCTGCGCAAAGTCCAAGGTTCGGCGCTCATTATTGGTGGACTGGCTGTGATTCACTACGGTTACCGGCGTCTTACCGATGACATTGACATCCTCTACGCCAACTCGGACGGCAAAATTTTGGAGCGGCTCAAGCCTTACTTCAAGGTCGTACTGAGCGCCACGAATGGCTGGCATGAACTCAAACACCGCAAAACAGGTGTCCGGTTGGAACTCATCCCCGAAGGCGGACTGGGCACGCATGGGTTCATCCCCTGGCTCAAGGCTGCTGGCAGCGAGGGCGCTTTCATATCCCTTTTGGGGTTGGTGTGGCTGAAGCTTATTTCGGAAAGAGGCAAAGACACCATTGACATCGTCGAGTTGGCGAAGGTCAAACCCGAGGAGCTTGCGGCTCTCAGGGACAAGCTGCCTGAGGAATTGAAGGGAAGATTCGCAGAGTTGTTGGCTCAGGCCCAGCGCGAACTGGCGAATGATCCGTGGCGGCAAAACAGGGAACGCACCAAGCGTGCGGATGCCGGCAGCGTCAGCGAAGCGCCCGGACGCTATGCAAAGAAGAAACGAGCGGCACGGACGAAGCGCAGAACTGAAGAGCCCCCGGGGAAGCCCGGGAAGTAGTGGCGTGCGCGGGCCGACAGACTACAATTGTCTGACGGGGGAGGGCCTCAACTAACCTGGCCGGGAGCGTACTATGGAAGAAGCAGTCCTTACGCCGACCGACTTGGAGATCTTCACCTTCGCTAAGGGGGTAGGAATGGCGCTCGGATCACCGCAGGGACCCGGACCCGAAAAAATGGCGGCGGCAACAGAGGACCTGCATAAAGTCCAAGGTTCGGCCCTCCTAATCGGCGGACTGGCTGTGATTCATTACGGTTACCGGCGTCTCACCAATGACATTGACATCCTTTACGCGCATGCCGACGGCAAAATCCTCGAACGGCTCAAGCCGGACTTCAAGATCGTGCTCAAAGCCAAGAATGGCTGGCATCATCTGCAGCACAGGAAAACCGGCGTGCGGCTGAAGTTGATTCCTGAAGGTGGACTGACCACCTACGGCTTCATTCCCGGGCCCAAGACCGCCGGCGGCGAGGGGGCGTACATCTCACTGTTTGGGCTGGTGTGGCTGAAGCTTGTTTCGAGGAGAAGCAAAGACTTCACTGACATCGTTGAATTGGCGAAGGTCAGACACGCGGAACTTGCAGCTTTGCAAGACAAGCTGCATGAGGATTTGAGAGGGAATTTCGCCGAGCTATTGGCTCAAGCCAAGCGCGAGAAGGAGAACGATCCGGGCCGCCTGCCCGATGATTTCGTCCCGGACGCGGACGCGGACAGTGTCGGTGAAGCGCCGCGGCCCTATGCGAAGAAGAAGCGAGCGGCACGAACGAAGCAAAAGAAATGCAAATTGAAAATTGAAAATTGAAAATTCAGAGGGCGCCTTGGCAGCCAATTTTCAATTCTGTTTTTCTTCAACGGGCGCTTTGGGCTCTTCAGCGGGTGGCGGCGGCTTAGGCTCCACAGCGGGCGTGGGCGGTTTGGGCGCTGGGCCAGGCGCCTGTGCTCCCGCGGGCTTGCCAGGCCACTCCAAGCGTATGTTGCGGAAGTAGCCGACCTGCTCCTTGTACGCTGCGGAGGGCGTCTTGGGTTTCATGGCGACTTCCAGCACCACTTCAACACGCTTTCCGGACGAGGCTGACAGGTCCAATGGCACCTCCAGCCATTCCAGTCCTTTTTTCGTCTTAACCTGGAACTTCTGGACAATCGGCGTGTTGGCCACGCTGGCGCTCAGGAGCCACTCGTGAGCGGCGTCTTTGCTCGCGATCTCGAAGAGCAGCTTTGCCTTGGACTTCTGGGGCACCTCGATGGTGGCGATGAGCCTGGCCGCCAGGGTGTCATTGATGGGGTTGATCTCCAGGACGCCATCACGCCCACGATGCGTGGTTCCCACCTTGGTAGCGTTGGTGCTCTTGCCCTGGGCGTCTGGAGTGTCGTCGTCGTTGATGTTCTTGCCGTGCCAGCCGGGCAACACCTTGATGAGCCTCGTCGCAAAGTTCTTGTCCTTCCCTGAATCCATTTTGTCCACGTCGAAGGGCAGGAACGACGGCTCCGCGGCCAACACCGCGGCCGGCTCCGGCGCCTTGGCGGGGGCCGCCTTGACAGCTTCTTTCTTCTTCAAGCCCAAGACGGAAGCTGCGTCCACGGGCTCGTCTTTCCCCGCAGTGGCCGCGGCCTCCCCGGCCGGCTCGGGTTTCGCGGCTTTCTCCTTGCCGGCCGCAGGTTTCGTCTTGCGAGGCGCAACCGCCGCCCCGTCATCTACGTCGTCCACCAACTCTTCGGCCTTCTTAGCCGGCGCTGCCGCGGCCTTGGCCGGCGGAGTGGACTCAGGCGCAGCCGGGACTGCGTCTGGGGTCTTGTTCTGGGTTTCAGCCGCAGGAGCTTTCGCAGGTCCCAGCCCCACTACGTCTACGTCCTTGGTCTCTGCAGCCGGCGCAGTGGGAGCGGCGCCGGTTGGCGTTGCAGGGGGCTTTTTTTGTGCCGGCGGTCTCTCGCTGAGTCTCTTCGGCCTGGCCTCCTTCTTTGAAGAAGCGGTTTGTGAGCCCGCGGTCTCCCCGGTAGCTTTGTCCACCTTAGCCTCCAGCTTCCTGGAGGCCGCTTCTAACATCCGCTCAACGTAAGGCTTGCCCACAAAGTACGCTAGGAGCCCGGCAATCACAATCACCAGGAAGAATATCAGCCGCCCGACGAAGGCCCTGAGCCGCAGGTCTGATGAGCTCCTGTCTGACCGCGTTCTCATCCAGGGCTGAACAGCGTCCTTTGCAGAAGACGCCAGATGCTGTGAAGCAGCAACTGCGGGCGCCGGCGCCGCAGCAGCAGCAACCGCTGGGCTGGCGTCCTTCGCCTCCGGCGCGAGTACAAGTTCCCCTGGCGGACCCGGAGTTGGCACGGGTTGCGGTGAAGCTGCGGCTGGGAGCGCCGGCGTCCCGCCGGCAGGAGGTGCCGCTGGGGCCGGCACAGGCTGCGGTGAAGCTGGAGCTGGCACGGGCTGCGGTGCCGTTGCGGCCGGCGCAGGCTGCGGCGGGGTTGGGGCCGGCGCGGGCCGCGGCGAAGTTGGGGCCGGCGCGGGCCGCTTTGGGACCGGCTTTAAGCCAAAGCGTTTTGGCGCCATCTTGGGCTGGTGCCGCAAAGCCTGATGGCGAATGCCGAGACCCCGCGGCGCAAGCCCGCCAGCCAAGCCCCGCTGCGCCTTCTCGTCTTCAGGCCGCAACTCAAGCGCAAGGTCGCCGTCGGCTTGCGGGTTCGCCGCCAGCTCTTGCTGGCGTGAGACCGCCTGTTGGCGCACGTGCCCCAAGGCTTGAGCAGTGGTCATCTTACAGCTATCGCAGCAACGGCTGTCCGGCGCATCGCCCGGTTTGAGCATGCTAAGGTACGGCGTGCCGCAATGTGGGCAGCAATCCTGTGGATCAATCCCCGCAGCCATAGCGCCCCTATTATAAACTAGACGCGGCGAAAATCCAGGCGGCTTTAGGCGTTAGGGGCGAGGGGCGAGGCATTGCCTACTCACCGTTCACTCCCAATGCCTAACCCCTAACCCCTCGCCCCTCCTCCGTGTCCCGCGCGCGGAAGGCGAGGATGAACACCACCAGGACCAGCGCGATGCCTGCCGCGGGCACAAGCCATACGCGGCCCCAGTCGGTTACGGCATTAGCTCCCGTGCCGGCAGTATACGCGTCGTGGACGGCGCTGCTGAGCCAGGCGCCCGCCAGTGTGCCGAGGCCCATGAGCCAGCCCAGGAAACTCTGCATGCTGCCGCGCACGTCCGTGGTGCAGATCCGTTCCACGTAGATCATCGTCGCCGCAAGGGCGAAGGCAAAACAGAAACCGTGCAGCGCCTGCGCGGCAACCACCAGCACCAGATCCGTCGAGGTGGCGAAGATCACAAAGCGCGTCAGCCAGGCGACCAGTCCGGCCGCGATGGTGATCTTCGACCCGAACCGGCGGTAGAACCAGGGCAGCAGGAACATCGTCAGAATTTCCATCACCTGCCCGACGCTCATCACCGTTGATATCCAGGCCTCCGGTATCCGGTCGCTCTCCCCTGGTGCAACCCAGGCCTTGGGTATGTGGACCGTGGGAATGAAATTGCTGGTCTTGAAGTAGTAGAACGAGGCAAAGATCATCATGACCAGACCGAGCGCGCTGAGCACGGCGAAGGACGGATCCTTGAGCATGGCCAGCACTTTGCCGAGCGCGAATTTCCCGGCTGCTTCGCGCTGGGGCGGTGTGTGTGGGAGCGTCAAACAGTAGACGGCGTTGACGAACGCCAGTATGCCTGCGTCATATCCGGAAAACGCAGGCCAAAGCGTTCGTCGTTCAGGCCGGTCAGCCAATGCCTGTGGCCTTGG
>JBEKKG010000135.1:0-11502 GCA_050010835.1 Planctomycetota bacterium | reverse complement strand
CCATTCTCCGTGCCGCCGTTGTCCTGCAGCGTCACCGTGACGGTTGCAGAGCCGCTGGCATTCTGGGCCGGCGTGTAGGTCAGCGTCCCATCCGCGCTGATCGCGGGCTGCTGCGAGAAGAGCCCATTGTTGTCATTACTGGCCTGGAACGAGACGGTCTGCCAGCTTTCGTTGGGTGGTCCGGCCGAGATAAAGGTCGCCCAACCGGACACGCTCTGGCATCCGGCGTTTTCCAGCACTGTCTGGTTCGGGCCCGCCGTGAACGACGGCGGCTGATTAGCGGCCGTCACCGTGATCGTGAAGCTTTGCGCCTGCGACGTGTCCACGCCGCCATTCTCCGTGCCGCCGCTGTCCTGCAGCGTCACCGTGACGTTTGCAGAGCCGTTCGCATTCTGGGCCGGCGTGTAGGTCAGCGCCCCATCCGCGCCAATCGCAGGCTGCTGCGAGAAGAGCCCGTTATTGTCATTGCTGGCCCGGAACAAGACGGTCTGCCAGCTTTCGTTGAGTGGTCCGGCCAAGATATTGGTCGCCCAGTCGGACACGGTCTGGTATCCGGCGTTCTCCAGCACTGTCTGGTTCGGCCCCGCCGTGAACGACGGCGGCTGATTAACGGCCGTCACCGTGATTGTGAAGCTATGCGCCTGCGACGTGTCCACGCCGCCATTCTCCGTGCCGCCGTTGTCCTGCAGCGTCACCGTGACGGTTGCAGAGCCGCTGGCATTCTGGGCCGGCGTGTAGGTCAGCGTGCCATCCGCGCTGATCGCGGGCTGCTGCGAGAAAAGCCCGTTGTTGTCATTGCTGGCCTGGAACAAGACGGTCTGCCAGCTTTCGTTGGGCGGTCCGGCCAAGATATTGGTCGCCCAACCGGACGCGCTCTGGTATCCGGTGTTTTCCAGCACCGTCTGGTTCGCCCCTGCCGTGAACGACGGCGGCTGATTCGGCGGCGCCGTCACCGTGACCTGCGATTGCGTCCCCGTGATCGCGGCGTTAGACGTGTCGGTGGCTGTGATTGACTGCAAGCCCGCCGTCATGAGGGTCACGCTGAACGTGCCGCTGCCGTTGGTAAGCGTCGAGTTCACAGGCAGCACCGCCGCCGCATCGTTGCTGGTGAATTGGACTGTGCCTGTATAGCCCGTCGCCGTGTTCCCAAACACATCGTTCGCAGTGACCATCACGCTCCCAGCCACTCCCGCCGTAGCGGGTGAGGGGAAACCCGTAACCGCCAGTGCACTGGCGGTGCCGGGACTGACCACCGTGTTCGGGCTGGACGTTGCCGTGAACGTCCCCGCATCGGTGCTGAAGGTAAGGTCAATCGTTTCAGCGACGTTGTAGGACAGGTTGGCGAACGTCGCCACGCCGCTGGCCAGCGTGAGCGTGGTGGCCCCTTGCAGCACCGCACTGCCCTGGTTGAGCGCCGCCGTCACTGTGTGCGTGCTGTCGTCGGTGATCACGTTCCCGAAGGCGTCCTCCAGTGCAACCACAGGCTGCACCGCAAACGCCACTCCTGCCGTTGCCGTTGCCGAAGGCTGCGTAATGATCACCAACTGGCTTGCGGTTGCCGCGTTCACCGTGATCTGCGATTGCATCCCCGTGATACCGGCGTTGGCCGTGTCCGTCGCTGTGATTGACTGCGCTCCCGCCGTCTGGAGCGTCACGCTGAACGTCCCCGTCCCGTTGGTAAGCGTCGAGTTCGCAGGTAGCATTGCCGCAGCGTCGCTGCTGGTGAAGTGCACCGTGCCGGTGTAGCCCGTCACTGTGTTGCCTTGGGCGTCCAGCGCAGTCACAGTGATGTTGTGCGCGCTGCCGGCCGTTGTGGGCGAGGGGAACCCCGCCACCAAAAGCGCACTCACAGCCTGCGTCGTAAATATCCAGCCAGAATTATTGCCACTATTCACGCTGTTGGTGTTGCGGGCGTCAATGGCCGTGGCGTTGATATTGTTGGAATCCTGCACGTCCAGATAGCCGATTGTCCGCGCGCCTCGAGGATTGATTAACCACTGCAAACCGTAGGTGCCGCCGCGCAAGGCCAGCAGATTGTTGGCGGCTCCCCCTAGAGTAAGCCCGCCCGTGATCGTCTGCATATTGCCAGGATTGAAGGTCAGCGTCGCCGCCGCGGTGACTTGTTTGCTCAAGCTCGCAAACGTGTTATTGCCGGTGACAGTTTGGCTGACGCCGTTCAGCACCACCGTTCCGCCATTGGCGGTGAACGTCCCGCTGTTGGCGAAATTCCCGCTCACCGTCAGCGTGGTGCTCGGCGCAATGAATGTGCCGGCGCTTAGCGTAAAGTTGCCGGCCACCGTGGCCGCACTCCCGGCCGTCCAACTGCCCGTGCCGTTAAAAGTCAAATTGCTGTAGCTGTTGCCCACCGCCAGGCTGTTATAAGTGCCCGCGCCATAATAATAGACCGTCGAGCCTGCGTTTAACGTTAACGTAGGCTTCGTTAGTGATTCGCCGCCTTGCAGCTTCAGCGTGCCGCCGTTCTGCACGGTAAATGCTCCGCCGCTCGTGAAATTGAAACCGGCCAGGTCCAAAGTGCCCGCGACCGTACTGGTGGCGCCAGAACCCGTGGAAGTGAACGCGGCCCCCAGCGTTGCGGACGCGCCCGCGTTGACTCTAAGCAGCGCGCTGAAAGTGCCGGAAGTCCGCGTGACGATGCTGCTTGTGCCGCCCATCGCCAACGTCACGTTGCTGTTGCCGAAGACCAGGATCGCGATGACTTGCGACTCGGAGAAATTGCCTTGCAGCGTAATCGTTATGGCGCTGGCAGCCGACCAATAATGATGAGAGCCAGTACCACTGGTCGTCTGCGCCGTGAGATTGCCGCCAACCGTGAAGCTGTCTGCAAAAGTTGTGGTGTAGTTGCCGTTGCTGTCCGCCGAAGTCAGGACGAGATTGTTGAACGTGGCTCCGCCTGTGGTGATCGTCGGCGAGACGTTGGTATGGCTGAAAGTGACCGTGCCCGCGCGCGCCAGGAAGGCCCCCGAATTGGTGAAGTTGTTACCCACGGTAAGATTGTAGCTCGTCGTCCCGCCATTTGGAGAGGAGTCCAAGGTGCTCCCAGCGGTTATCACCAGATTGTAAAAAGTGCTGTTGCCCGCCAAAACCACCGAGCCATTGGCCCCTTGGTTTACCGTTGCCGTGCTGCCCGTGAATGTTCCGCCGCCCGTGTTGACTGTAGTCGTGCCCGTGCCGTTGAAGTTCACGTTGGCGGCAAAAGCTCCGCTGCTGACCGTAAAGCTGCGGCTCGCCCCGGTCATCGCCAGCGTCACGTTGCTGTTGCCAAAGACCAGGAGCGCGACGACTTGCGACTCGGAGAAGCTGCCTTGCAACGTAATAGTTATGGCGCTGGTGGCCGACCAGGTATGGTGAGAGCCAGTACCACTGGTGGTCTGCACCGTGAGATTGCCGCCAACCGTGAAGCTGTCCGCAAAAGTTGTGGTATAGTTGCCGTTGCTGTCCGCCGAAGTCAGGACAAGATTGTTGAACGGGGCCCCGCCTGTGGTGATCGTGGGCGAGACGTTGGTATGGCTGAAAGTGACCGTGCCCGCATTATGCGCAAACGTCCCGCCGGTGATGGTCCAATTGCCCTTAACTGTGAGCGTCCCCGAGGTGCTGGTGAAAGTCCCCCCGCTTAAAGAGTATGGGCCGTTGACGGTGACACTCGCGCTGCCACCCGTGAAGGTCCCATCTGCCTGGCTCCAGGAGCCTATAGTGACGGCATTGGCCCCTTGCGAGATCGTGCCAATATAGCCGGAGGCGATCACAATCCCGTCGCAATTCACGGCGGCATTGATGACGCAGTTATTCACGCCGTTGCCGTCAAAATTGGCGGTGTAACCAGTCGCCGGTGCCTGAGTCCCCCCTGCACCCCCGGATGTTAGGGACCAATTAGAGGCCGTGGAGAAGTTGCCATTGGCCGGGCCGACCCAGTAGAGATTGGTTGAGGCCGCCCAAGCCCCGCTCTGAATGGCGGCGCACGCCGACAGCACTGCCAGCAGTAACCCGCTGCGCAGAAAAACGGGCAAGGGTGCCGGCTGGACCAGCAAACTTGCGCCCTCCATGCAGCCCCTCGCCCCGCAAAACACCGTTTTTCTGTTACGCATGGCTGTTCCTCCGGCTGGAGTCTCACTACTCGCCAAAGCAACTACGCACCGGCCACGGACGCTTCAGCTAAACCGCTCAAGCCTTCGCCAGCGTGGAAAGCGCACGGCATGAGAAACGAGTTGGCCGTACTTTGCTGATCGTTCCTGGAATTACTTTGCCCAAAACCTTGCCGCGAAAAAGCTCCACTGTTTGAGGACAAGGAGCCACGCCCAATAACGCCGCGCCGAGGCGCCTGCCAAGCGCAAGCATGGCGAGCTATACTCTGGATCATGGCACACCCCCCGGCAGCACACCCCAGAAAATTAGCTTCCTGTAACTGCCTTCGTACATAGGCTGTTTTCACGGAAGTCAAGAAGAATAAGGAAAAGTTTCTTGGAAACCGCGAACATTTCATTCTTCTTGAATAGTCCCTTAACAATGGTCCAGTAATGGCTGGCATTGCGTTGCTCCAAGCATGAACGTGCTGCACAACGGACTGTAACTGGCAGTCTCTTGTTACTGCGTTTGCGGTTGTTTACTGAGAAACATATTGTTGCCAAAGAACTTGTCATAATGAAGGATTCGAGGGTCTTCTCAGTTTCTAGGGCTTCAGACATGACCGGCCCGGCTAGGCGCGCTTGCCCTTTTGCCGCACTTTCTTTCCGTCGTGGAAGGTCCTGCGCCTTGGCGCGCTCGCGTTGCGAAGTGGTAGTTCGAGCCGCGAACGCAGGATTTCGTGCCCACGGCGCACCCGCGGCGCGTCTTTTGGCCTACTACGCCGCCCGGTGCGCCAGCCGCGCCGCAATGAGGATGAACGGTTCCGGCGGCCCCAGGAGAGGGGCCATGAAGGGCGCGATGGCCTGCATGGCCGGTTCAAACGAGCGCCAGTCGCCCCGATTTTATCGCACGATACGGGTTGGTCTGGATCTGGAGCTTGAGCTGAAGAAGTGTTGCGGGATCATGCGTATAGTTAACCACTATGGCGAAGCAAAGGCATTCGCACGCGCCTCAAAGAAGAACGGCAGCGACCTGATTGCTCTGCCCTGTGAAATCAGGAAGTCTGCAAGTGTGCCCACCACCTCACGGAAGAATGTGCCTCACGGAACCCCCTGACGGAGTTTTTCGGGGGACAAGCGTGCCTCTTTTGAGACCCTGGCCGGTCTCGTTGGCACGTTGGCAGTCGCCAAGAATGCCCGCTGGACGTGATCATCGCAGAAATCATGTCTGCGTGGACAGCGTCGCGTGTGCCGGCTGTCCCAATCCGGCCGCGTCTTGGCGCGCATAGATGTCTTCAGCGCCGGTATGCAGCATAATCTCTTTGGCCGTCATAATGCGTTCCGGTTGGTCGCAGTGCACCGAGAGCAGAATGTCGCCCTTGTGCAGGCGGCCCTCATAATGCCGGCCTTCTTTTTCCGGAATGCCGAGGCCAACCAGTCCTCCCCAGATTCCGCCCAGGCTCGCAAGCGTCACCGCAGAGATGAATGCAGTGACGATCGGTCCGCCGATAATCTCGGCCGCCATGCCGGGAATGGAAAGCAGGCCGACTCCCGCCAGCCAGCCGAGTACGCCGCCGACAACCGCGCCGGTGCTGGCGCCCACCTCGGAGCCCACCGCAAACTTCGTATTGTCGGCGTGCGGCGGTTCTGACTTGTGCGGCAGCAGCACGGAGATTTCGTGGGGCGTGAATGCCGCATTCCTGAGCTGCTCGACCGCCTTTTCAACCCCGGAGAGTGTGGTGTAGATGCCGAACGCGGCGGGCCTGTTGTGGGGAATGACATGCGCTGCTTTATCGTCCTTGAGTAGCACCCACAACCGCGCAAGAGCGGCCTGATCCTGTTTGAAGTATCTGATGCTGGCGTTCGTGAATGGCTTGCAGAACGACGCCATCCACTTCTCCCAATCTGTCTCACCGACAATCGCCAAGCGCCGGATGTCCAAGAAATGCTTCAGATCGAACTTGATGTCTTCCCACAAGGCACCGGCACTCCAGCCGTGGAAGTCATGCATCGTCAATAGGATGTCCACTTTGCCATGCTTCCGAACCAGACGTTCGATCTCTGGAACGAAGTGCTCGTAGTCCTGCTTAGCCAGCGTCCCTGTAACGCCTACGCACACCAGTTTGCCGTCCAGCTCTTCCGTCAACTCGACTGCCATGACTCCCTCCCAGACACCTCCGGACCACGTACCCACCACTTTCTGCACCGCAACTCCCGTACCGCTCACTAAGCCCTGTCTTTACTGCGCGCGGCCAGGATTTTGGATCTTCGTTGCGAGGACTCCCAGGTACCGCGCGCAGTATAGAATCCCGGCGGCCGTTAAAGCAGCAGGTCGAGTACAAAGGAATCAAGATGGAAGTGGTGCCTGTGACCACACAACATGCTGCCTGAAAGTGGACACGCGTTCAGTGGGTTAAGCACTTCGTTGGAGGTGAGGCGCTGTCAGCTTCTCGACAGGGACTTCCCTTGGATCACGATAAGTTCCCACAATTTAGCGACTTGTTATGACCGATTCCTGACACCACGCCTCTTCATGTGACCTGAGGACGTCCAGGTTGCTGTGGGAATCAGGCCAGAGGTCAATTCTTAACCCCAGTATTGGCTTGACCGAAATGTAAACTCGAATAGGCATCCCTGTAAGAAATCCGCTTTGACTGACTGAAAATCAATTTTGACTGACTGAAAATCATCCGGTGCCGCTGCCATGTCCTCTGCTGCGGCCTCATCTTCTCAAGCTACCTGCACTTTTGCCGCCTTCGGCAGAATTTGTGCTGGAGTTTTGTCGCACGCCCCTCCGGTGCAGGCCACGGGCCTTCACAAGTTGGAACGCACGAAAAGCCTGTCGCGTGTCAACCCCCGAACCTAGCCCAACGGCAAGAACAGTTTGCGGCAGCGGAACGCGATCAGCGGAATGCGCTGCTGGAACGCCAAGTTCCGATGACCAGGCATGTCGTTTGCACGCTTCGCCGCACACGACGGATAGTGGCACTCGTTCGGGAGCCGCCGTCAAGTCCAAGGAACAGGAAGGGGAAACCTATGTCCATGCCTAACTCAGTAGTTGCTGTGTACCACACACACACCGAAGCGGAGGCGACGATCAAGGAGCTCAAGAGGTCCGGCTTCGAGATGAAGAACCTGTCCATCGTTGGCAAGGACTATCGAACCGAGGAGCATGTGATCGGCTACTACAATGTCGGTGATCGCATGAAATTCTGGGGAAAACTGGGCGCCTTCTGGGGTGGTCTATGGGGGCTGCTCTTCGGCACGGCGTTCTTCTTCGTGCCGGGTATTGGGCCTGTCTTGGTATTTGGCCCGCTGGCGGGCTGGATCATTGCCGCCCTGGAGAGCGCTGTCGTTGTGGGCGGCTTAAGCGCGCTGGGCGCCGGCCTGTATAGCATCGGGATTCCGAAGGACAGCATCCTGAACTATGAGAACCATATCAAGCTGGGAAAGTTCGTGGTCGTTGCACATGGCACCGCCCAAGAAATAGCAGCAGCCAAAACCATTATTGCGCTGTCCCATGCGTTCGAAACTCAGGTCCATGTACCCGAGGCTGCTATGGCGCAATAGTAAGAGGGGCGTTACATGAATTGCGGAACGTCTCTGCGCAAATGCAGAGACATTTCCGCCCTGAATGTACCGTCCTAACGGAGGAGGTAAAGAAGGGCGGAGACGACCGTCTGGCCGCCGGTCTAGGAGTTCCTTGCTGCTTTCCGCCTCCGTCCGGGCTCTCGGTGCTCCCGCAATAGGTGGGCTCTCTTTTGGGACAGGCCATCGTTCAGCCAGCGGTAGTAGGTTGGTTCCTTGACGCTCGCCTTCCGGCACGCTTCGGGCACCGTCCGCCTCTGGCTGCCCAGCACCTCCACTTCCTGCGAGGTTTGGATGGTCTTCTCCACCTAGTCGGCCTCCCCGCCCATCGTCGTGTATATTTCCCGGGAAAGGAACTGAGATCATGAAGAACAGTCCTTTGAGACAATTGGGAATGCTCGGCCAATCCGTCTGGTTAGACTACATCCGGCGAGATCTGATTGCCAGCGGCGGGCTTCGGCGTCTAATCGAGGAGGATGGATTGCGGGGGATGACCTCGAATCCATCCATCTTCGAGAAGGCGATTGCGGACAACCACGATTACGACGAGGACATTCAGGCTATGGCGCTTAAGGGAAAAGGCGCCAAGGAAATCTATGAAGCTCTCAGCCAGCGCGACGTGCAGGGCGCCGCCGACGAGTTCCGGCCCCTCTACGACAGGACGGACGGCAAAGATGGATATGTCAGCCTGGAGGTCAATCCCCACCTGGCGCACGACACCAACGGGACGATGGTGGAAGCCCGCCGGTTGTGGACCGCGCTGAACCGGCCAAACGTCTTTATCAAGGTCCCGGCGACGGCCGACGGGCTGCCTGCCATCCAGCAACTCATCAGCGAAGGAATCAACGTCAACGTGACGTTGCTCTTCGGGTTGCCGCGTTATCGCCAAGTGGCGGACGCTTATATTGCAGGCATTGAAGCGCGGGCAGCTCAAGGAAAGCCCGTGAAGCATGTGGCCTCGGTGGCCAGCTTCTTTGTGAGCCGCATTGATGCGCTGGTGGACCCGCTGCTGGAAAAACGCATGGCTCAAGGCGGCCGGGAGGCAGCCGTCGCGAAACAAGTGCATGGGCAAGTCGCAGTCGCCAGCGCGAAGATGGCCTAACCCGCCCAACACGCCGCGCCGGGGTCCCAAGGATTTCAAGGGGAAGCTCCATTCCGGTGGCGATGGTGATCATCTCCTCTATGCCGACCAGCGCAACGGCTTCGTCTACACCTTCACCGACCACTACACCTGGGGAGGGGGCTGTTCTCCCGCGCAGGCCGGCAGCGCACCGCTTGGCCGACGATGCCTGCGGCGTGAGGAGACGCCACGTCCCCCTGCTGCCAACAGGCCCTGTTTCGCCCTGCCGCGACCTCATCGGTCCGCCCACAACATTCACTGCCACGCCCAACCCGCTTCCCGCCGTCAACTACTCGCGCCGTCCGTCCTCTGTCCGCTCCCTATCCGCTCCGACGGAGTCTTTCGGGGGCACACGTTGCGTGCCGGCAGAGTTGTCGCTGTGCAGGGCACTCCATCGTAAGCAGTCTGTTTCGCCACGCCCGGAAATGTCATGGCGCAAGTCGTTGACATGCGGCTCTGGTCGCTGGACACTATCGCAAAGCGTTCGTCGGCACGTCGTGGCGCAAGTTGCCAACTTGCGCCGTGTAGGGCAAGCTACCCAGCTTACCCTGTCGTTTCTGCCCGGCCCCCTGAGGGAGGTATCCACAATGAACAAATCCTTGCCGATCCCGAAGGCCGTCATTGCTGCCATCGTGATGACTGCGACGCTCGCAGCGGCTAACGAGCCGCGTACCGAGATAGGCCTCAACGGCGACTGGTTCGTCCAGAAAACCGCCGACCTCGCGGCGGCGCCGAAAGGCGAGTGGCAGCCATTCCGCGTTCCCGGTTACCTCAACGGCACGCACTATGAGCGCGCGTGGTTCAAACGGATTTTCGACGCCGACGCGGCCTGGACGGGCAAGCGCATCAAGCTGCACTTTGGCGGCGTGAAATTCAACAGCGTCGTCATGCTGAACGGGCAGAAGGCCGGAGGCAACTTCGGCGGCTACGAACCCTTCGATGTGGACATCACGAGTGCCGTCAAGCTCGGTGCGGCGAACGAACTGCTCGTGGGTGTCCATGATTGGACCGGTGTGTTCAGCGAGAAAGCCGACTTGGGCTCGGCCAAGAGCTGGGACGAACTGCGCGGCCAACCTAAGAACGCGTTGCTGTCGCCCATCGGTGGGCTCTTCTCGCTCTATGGGATCTGGGACGACGTGACGCTGCGCGTGCTGCCGCCGGTCCACGTGGAAGATGTGTTCGTCAAGACATCCGTGCGCAAGAAACAGCTCGCCGTAGACGTCACCGTGGTGAACGAAAGCCCAAATGCGTCGGACATCGCGGTGCAGGGCCAGGTGCTGCACCGCAATGACGGCGCGAAAGTGCTCGCCCTGCCGCAAGCGCAGGTCACGCTCAAGGCCGGCGAATCAAAGACCGTCACGCTGACACAGGACTGGCCGGACCCGAAGCTCTGGACTCACCTGTCGCCGAACCTGTACAACTTGCGAATCGAGCTTGCGGACCTCGACGCCTGCTCGACGCGCTTCGGCTTCCGCGAATTCTGGGCGGAAAAGGACCGCTTCTATCTCAACGGCACGCGCATCAATCTGCTCGCCACGTCCACGTGGCCCCAGCACAGAGTCGAAGACAAGAGCGATGCGGACGCGATGTTTCGCGCGCTCAAAGATGCCAATTGCGTGGCGATGCGCCTGCACACGCAGCCTTGGCAGCAACGTTTCTATGACAGCGCCGACGAGATCGGCGTGCTGATTGTCGTTGAGGGTGCCGTGTGGTGCGACCAGAACTACCGCTTCGAGGACCAGCGGTGGTGGGACAACTACGCGGCGCACTTGCGCCGGACCATTACGAATCTGAAGAACCATCCTTCGATTGTCTTATGGAGCCTGGAGAATGAGATTCTGCACTGCGCGACGTGGCAAAAGAAGCAGGAGTGGCCGTCGAAAGCTGGCCTGGCCAAAATGGGTGGTCTCGTAAAAGGCTGGGACCCCACGCGGCCCATCATGTACGAGGCCGACCTCGATGTGTCGGGCGCGGCCGACGTTCTCGGCCTGCATTATCCGGAGCCCGAGTATCCCAAAGTCAACCAGTACCCCAACGTCTGCTACTGGCTCGATGGCGAAATTCCGATGCGGCCGCCGCTAGTGGACGCGCCCCGCGACACGTGGAAGTGGGACCGCGCGAAGCCGCTCTACATCGGCGAGTTCCTCTGGGTGCCGGCGCCCGACGCAGCGGCCGACAGCATCTTCTTCGGCGACGAAGCGTTCAGTAATTTCGCGAAGTACCGCGCGCTGGCCAAGGCCGTGTCGTGGAAGATGCAGATGGAAGCCTACCGCTGGTATGGCGTGAACGGCATTTGCCCCTGGACGATGTTCGAAGGCCCCGGCGGCGTGCTCGCCCGCGAGAACAATCCACTGTGGGTTTCCGTGCATGACAGCTTCGTGCCGAACGGCATCTACATCAAGGATTACGACAGCCGCTTCTACGCGGGCGACAACGTCACTCGGACGCTGGCGGTCTACAACGACACTCCCGCCGACGGCAACTTCGTTCTGCAGTGGAGTTTGGCCTGTCAAGGAAAGAACGCAGCGAACGGCGCCGAGCCGGTGAAACTTGGAGCAGCCGAGCGCGGAGTCATCACGGTGAAGTTCGCCGCGCCCGCCGTAGTCGAACGTACCGACACGGCATTCAAAGTGGCACTCCTCTCCGGGGACCAGGTTCGCTTCGAGGACACGAGGCGCTACCAGGTCTTCCCGAAGACCGCGCTGCTCGCGCCGG
>JBEKKG010000134.1:0-11511 GCA_050010835.1 Planctomycetota bacterium | reverse complement strand
CGCACCAGCATCGGGAATGGATGCGGCCCCACCGTGGAGCCGAGGACGTAATGCGTCGTGCGCACGGAGGCCATCCAGTCGCGCATGGCTTCGTTGCAGGCGTCTTTCAGTGTGCGCTGGCCGGAGTTGACCGTGACAACCGTGGTGCCGAGCAGTTCCATGCGGAAGACGTTCAGCGCCTGGCGGCGCACGTCCTCGGCGCCCATGTAGACGCAGCATTCCAGCCCAAACAGCGCTGCTGCCGTGGCCGTGGCGACACCGTGCTGGCCCGCGCCGGTTTCCGCTATGACGCGCTGCTTGCCCATGCGCCGGGTGAGGAGGATCTGGCCCAGCGTGTTGTTGATTTTGTGAGCGCCGGTATGGTTCAGGTCCTCACGCTTGAGGTAGATTTTCGCGCCGCCACAGGCCTGAGTCAGGCGCGCGGCAAACGTCAGCGGGTTGGGCCGGCCGGCATATTCATGCAGCAGCCTGTCAAGTTCAGCCTTGAATGCGGGGTCTGCCTTGGCCGCGGCATACTCGCGTTCGAGTTCCTGGCAGGCGGGCATCAGCGTCTCGGGCACGTAGCGCCCGCCGTAGCCGTACTCGCCGCCGAAAAATCCCAGCGCGTCCGGGCCTTCCTCGAGAAAAGAACTGATGGGCATGGGAATCCTCTTCAACAGGTCAACAGGTCAACAGGCCAACTAGCCAGCATATCAGCAGGTCAGCAGGCCAGCAAGCCAACAGGTCAACAGGCCAGCAGGTCAACTTGCTGTGTTGTTCTGTTGACCTGTTGTTAAGCGATTCGCATGGTCAAGCCGCCGTCAATGCCCACGGTTTCGCCGGTGATGTAGTCATTGGTTACCAGCTCGCGGATGAGCGCGGCGACCTGCTCGGCAGTGCCCTCACGGTGCAACGGGATGCGGTTCTCGAGGTTGTTCTTCTTCACCGCCTCGGGCATGGCCGCGTGGAAACGCGTGCGGATGACACCCGGCGCCACCACGTTGGCGCGGATGTTGTCGTTGGCCAACTCGCGCGCCAAAGCGCGGGCGAACTGTGGCAGCGCGCCCTTGACCACCTGGTAGCAGGCGTTGCCCGGAATGCCCCGTTTGCCGGCCGCGGAGGAGATCAGGATGATCGCGCCTTCCTTCTTCTTCTGCATCAGCGGGACTGCGGCGCGGCACAGGAAGAACAGAGCATGGATGTGAACATCGAAGCCCTTGAACCAATCTTCCGGTTTGATCTCCATCAGACTGCCGGGCACAGGGCCGCCTGCCGAATGGACCAGTACGTCCACGCCGCCAAGCTGCCGCGCGGCCTCCTGGACGCAACGCGCGGCTTCGTCCGGTTTACTGACGTCGGCTACGATCATGACACAGCGCCGGCCCAAGGCTTGCACTTGGCGGCGGACCCCCGCGGCCTCGCTGTCGTCGTTCCGGCCCACGATGGCGATGTCAGCCCCTTGGCGCGCCAACTCCACGGCGGTGGCCGCGCCGATGCCCTTCGTCCCGCCTGTGATCAGGCACACTTTGTTCGCCAGTTGCATTCAAAAGCTCCCCATTGAAACGTACCGCCGGCGTCCTCGCCGGCCTTCGCGGCTCCTCACTTCGGTTCGCTGGCAGTTAGATCGTCGAAGTGTGTCTGAGCATCGGACTTCGACCACAGGCCGATTTTGCCCGCTTCCTTGAACGTTGAATCCTTGACGTCAAGATGCTGCACGCCGTCGAAGTAACAGGTGATGTGGTCGTCCACCATAACTACGCGCAAGGCGTGCCAGCCTGGCGCCGCCTTGAGATCTGCGGTGCCCAACTGCTTGCGCACGCCGTCCACCACCTTGTAGACGCGGAAGTTGTCTTCGAGCGGGTTGAAGCGCGCGATGTAATAGTTGGCGCCGTCCTTGGCGCGCCACACCAGTCCGCCGCCCTGGTCCTCTTCGCCGGCCACAGCCTTCATTTTCACGCTCAATTCCACATCCTTGAAGCTGCTCTCGGCCGCGAGTGCGACGTTGTAGGCTTTTTTCTTTTCCGTGGCGGTCTGAGCCAGAACATTCGGCTTGGATGGTGCGGTCTCGTCCTTCGCAACCTGCCACGCGCCGGATTCGTTGGAGAACCCTTTGGCGAGCTTGCCCGTTTCGTCGCCGTCGAAGTTCCAGGTCATGGCCAGCGCCCCACCATGCACAGAGAGCATCAACACCGCAAGGCATGATGCGGAAAACAATCTTGTCATGTCGTCTTTCTCCACTGATTGTAGCGCAGGCTTCCAACCTGCTGTATCGCGGGCTTCCAGCCCGCAGACCGTCTTTTGCATCTCGCGCCGCCCAGCGCAAGCAACGCTCTGCCGACTGGAAGTCGGCGAAACAGCAGGTTGGAAACCTGCGCTACAAAGTCCTTTGTCACAGCAAACCAGCTATGGTGTCGCTCCGCCAGCGCACCGTGTACGGGTCCACGCGCTCCGTGCCCTTCTCATGGGCGGCAGACTCTGCCTGCGTCTCCCATTTGTAGACGCGCTCCAGAACGAACGGGCCCTTGAGCCGATACGGTCTGCGCTTGTCAGCCGTACTGACGGCCCGCCGGGCTGCGTCTTGCGTCAGTTCTTGCGCCTTGAGTGGGGCGAGGCACAGCGCGCAGTTGCGCCCGAGCCCTTTCTTGGTGGCGACGGTAGGCAGTTCAGCGCCAAGGCAGCTCCTGGCTTCGGCGCACCCGGCTTCATCCGAGGTAACGAGAATGACGGGGACGCCCAACTCCCCGGCCCAGGCCGCATCGCAGCCGATCTCGCCAATCGGCTGCCCGTTGAGGAGCATCCGGTGAATGCTTTCCGACGAATAACTGTGGCACAGGACGCCGTTCGCAACGCCGGCCATGGGGTGGTAGCAGAGCAGGATGAGACCCGCGAAGGAGCTGTCGAGCAGATGGAAGCGCCCTGGCCGAGGGGTGCCGATGAGCACCTTGGCTTCAGGATGCAATTGCTCGTAGAGCAAGTTGTGGCCGCAGCCGTGGTTGTCATCCACAAGGACCTCCGTTGCGCCCGCGATCAAGGCGCCGCGCACGGCGGCGTTCGTTTCGGCCGTGACGAGGCGTTGAGCCTGCTGAAATATAGGCGACTGGCACTCCAGCCCGCTGCCCAGAGTGGCCATAGGCTTGCCCACCACGCCCACTACGCAGGCGGCGCCTTCGAAATCCACGGAAATGTAGACTTTCTTCCCTTTCTTGCGTGCAACCCCGGCCATTGTTGTCTCCTTGTGGTTACAGTTTCAGCTTGTCAAACTCCTGCGCGAGCTGTTCGACCCTGTCCGCGCCCGCGGGTTTGGGACTGGATTTAAGCAACGCGCTGTCACGCTCAAGCATGGCCTGTCGCCGGTCCTTCGGCTTGCCGAAGAGGCCGGACAAGTCCAGTTTGCGCACGCGTCCTGTAACGGCCGGCTCGGCGCCGGCGATGGCCGGGTCGCCTTTGTATTTTGGGAAGATGATCGCGCCCGCAGGGCAAACACGCGCGCAAGCCGGACAGTCCTGGCGGCACTGTTCGGGGCTTACCACGCGCAGTGTCTCCTGCGCGTCCACGCCAAAGACACCGAACAGGCAGAAATCAAGGCACTCCATGCAGTTCGTGCAGAGGCTGTAGTCAATCACCGGATACCAGCGTGGCGCCGCGGTTGTAGGGCGGCCCGCTGGGTCGCCCCGCAATCCGGAGGATTGCGCTACAATGGCCAAAGGCGAGGCTGCGGAGACATCCGCGCTGCAAGCGCCAGCCACGATCCGGGTGACTTGGGCCACCAGCGCATCGGGGGAGGAGGCGCGGACATCCAGGCACTGCACCGCTGTTGTCTCCTCGCTCCCCTTGCGGGAGGGGGTAGGGGGAGGGGTCCGGCGCGCGAGAGTCCATTTGAGCGCTCGCGCGTGGTACCAACCCAGGAAGAGCAGCCCGCCCTGAATGTTGCGGAGAAGATCCGCCGCCGGATCGTCGTCCGGCGTGTCGTAAACAGAGTCCACGACGGCGAACCGCAGGTGCGCCTGCTGGAGGGCCGTCGCGATGGCAGAGAACCGGCCGTCCTGCTCCGCCGCTTGCTCGCGCGGGACTCGCGAGAGCACTATTGTCCACCGCGATGGCAGGGATGGCGCTTCAGGTTCCGGTGTCGGCATGCGTGCGGCCCAGGATCAAGTTGCGAGCTACTCTAACCTGCTGGCTGCAAAAGGGCAGTATTATTTTCGGTTGCAGGCCAGGCGCAGGCGGGGCATATAGTCTAATGATGGAAGAACACTGCCCGTGTGCGGGCGCAACTCTCGACAAGTTCCTGCAGCCGGCAGTCCTGGCGGTGCTGTCGGAGAGGAGCCTGCATGGCTATAGGCTCATGAAGTTTTTGGCTGCCATGCCCATGTTCAGTGAGCAAAGCCCGGATGCCACCGGCCTGTATCGCTGCCTGAAGGAAATGGAACGGCGCGGTCTCATCGCGTCCACCAGGGCGGCGTCCGAGAAAGGTCCCGCGGTCCGGGTGTATCACGCTACTCCATTGGGCCGCGCTTGCTTGCTGCGCTGGACGGGCACACTCGAGAAGCACCGGCGGGCACTGGGCGTGCTCGTGGCGAGAGCGCGCCGGGTTGCCAGGAAGAACCAGCAAGCCGGAACTTTCAGTCCTGCCTTGACTTGCCGCTCGCGGAGCAGCGGGAGGCTTCGCGCCGGCGGTGTCAGCGGGCCTGAGATTGGGAGACGTGCCGTGGGCGATGAACCGGGCGGAACCATGATCTTCCAGATGGGCTTGTACAAGGCTCTAGTGCCCAAGCGGTTGCAGTACTCAAAGCTGCACTTCTGGTTTGACTGCCCGGATGGCGGTGGGACGAAATGCGGACTGACGGCTTATGCGGTGCGGCTAATCTCCGACATTTTTCGCCTGGAATGGCGGGTGAAACCGGGAGACAAGGTCCTGGATGGGCAAACGCTGGGAGAGATAGAGAGCATCAAGGCGGTTGCCGAGCTCTATGCCCCCATGAGCGGCACGGTGCGGAGCATCAACACAAGTGTGGTTGCGGATCCCTCTCTGGTAAGCGTAGACCCCTATGCCGCGTGGCTGCTTGAGTTCTCGGGCAGACCGGATGCCGCCTTGCAGGCCGTGGAATACGTCCAGTTCCTGACTAACGAATGGGAAAAGACGTCAAAGCTCTTTAGGCATTAGGCTTGAGGCATTGGGGGCGCACAGTGAAGAGGCAGGGCCTCAAGCCTCAAGCTGCAAGCCTGAGGTGTGTGCATGAGCGAAGTGTCCAGAGTACGTTTCGGGGACTACCGGGCCAGCGTCGCCAAGGCGCTGGATCTGATCGGCGCGGGCCAGAGTTTGCCCGGCGACAAGCTGATCATCATCAAGCCCAACTTGACCAATGCCGACGGGCCGCCCGTGACCACGCCCGTCGCTGCGGCCGAGGCGGTCTACCAGTACTGCCGCGCGCACTGCAAGGCGGAGATCGCAATCGGCGAAGGCTGCGGCAGCGGCCAAACGTGCGACACGTTCCAGGCCAACGGTTACGCGCGGTTGGCCGAGGAGCACGGCCTGAGGCTGATTGACTTCAACCGGGAGCCGGCGGTTACGCTGCGGCGGGCTGAGGCCCTGCAATTGAAGGAGTTCCATCTGCCCGGGATTGCACGCGACGCTTTCATCATCTCGCTGCCCATCCTCAAGGACCACAGCTTCACCAAGACCACCGTGGCCATGAAGAATATGTTCGGCCTCGCGCCCAGGCCCTATTACGAGGGTTCGTGGAACAAGTCCAAGCTGCACTCGCCTTCCACCCACCGCTCGGTCTACGATGTCTGCCTCTACAAGCGGCCTGACCTTTGCGTTGTGGACGCGGTGGTGGCCTTGACGGGGATGCACTTGGCCGGCACGCCGCTGAAGCTGGGCTTGCTTCTCGCCAGTTTCGATCCGGTCGCCGTGGACGCCGTGGGCAGCGAACTGCTGGGGCACGACCCGCGGAAGATCGAGTACCTCAGACTCGCCAACGGCGTCTTGGGCAGCATGGACAACATCCGCATCCTGGAGGGGTAGGGGATTTTCGATCTGTGATTTTCGATTTTCAATTGAACTGCAACCACGGGCCGCAGAGAAAGGATTGTGAATTTTGATTTGTCCGCAAAAAGCCCTCCCCCTACCCCCTCCCGCAAGGGGAGGGGGAACACAAAGATTTTCGGTTCTCAATTGCCTGACCGCGGTCCTCATTCTATCCGGCGTTCTGTTAGCCGAAGAGCCGAAGAAGGCGCCCGGCGAGCAGCCCAAGCCCAGCCTGGCATACCGCACACCGCGCGGCGTGGAGTGCGTGGTGACGGAGGACGGTCTGTCCTCAATTCGCGTGGGTAACCGCGAGTTGGCAAAAGGAAACTGGTCGGCCTGGAATGCCGAGCCGTGGTTCAAAGGCGCCGGCTCGGGCAAAGTAAAGACCAAGACAACGCTGGCGAAGAGCCTTGAGATCCTTGGTCCCGCGCAGGCGCGCGTCAAGCACAGCAAAGAGGACGTGACGTGCCTCTTCGATTACTCTTTCGCCGGGGAAGACCTGACCATCAGCGCGCGCATCGAAAACAATCACCCGGAGGAAACGCTGGGCGTGACGGCGTTCTCGGGCCTCTCCTTTTTCTTCGACAGGCCGCCAACGGGCCTGATGCAGGTCCAGCACATCTCGTATTTCCAGGCGCACGGCGCGGGGCTGTGCCATCCGGGGAACTGGTCGCCCATCGGCGGCAGTTACGCCACGGACGACACCGTCGGCGTGGGCCTCTCGCCCTGGCGGACCGGCTGGACGCGGACGCTGATCCTGTGGGACTACGCGAGTTGGGAGGCGAACAAGCGCGAAAAGCTGCCGCAGCGGAACCCGATCTACTTCGTCGTCAGCCCTATTCCGCCGCGCGGCGCGCAGACTTTCGACCTCAGGATGCGCGTCAGCCCGGAGCGCGATTGGAAACACCTGTTGGAGCCGTACCGCGAGCACTTCCAGAAAACCTTTGGCGCGGTGCGTTACAAAGCGGATTACCGCTGGATTGCGACGGACTACCTCAACCACAGCCAGCAAGCCATCTCGCCGCAGAATCCCTACGGCTTCCACGGCGGGCACAGGCGCATTGACACGCCTGACGGCGCGAGACTTTTCTGCGATACGCTGCTCGCCGGCCTGGCCAACGGCGGCCAGGGCGTCATCGTGTGGGGGCAGGGCGGGGACGACCCGCGCGGCGGCATGTACCGCCCGGATTTCGACGTGCTGCCGCCGGAGGTCGCGGCCAACTGGCCGGTGCTGCAAGAACGCTTCCAGAAAGAGAATGAGCGCCTGGGCGTTACCACGCGGCCGCGCCACATGGCTTTGAGGCTGGACTGGAAGTCCGATCAGATCATTGACATCAATCCCGAGGACCCCGGCCACCGCGAGATGTTGTGGAAACGCTTCAAGAACATGCAGGACCGCGGCTGCACGCTCTTCTATCTCGACAGTTTCGGCGACTCCTTCGAAGACGTTAAGCTGATGCGCTTCCTGCGCGACAAGATGGGGCCGGACATCCTGACCTTCTGCGAACACCAATGCGACGCGGTCATGCCGTTTTCCGGCGGCTACTCCGAAACGACGCTGGATGCCGAGGGCGACCCGCAGAAGGCGCACTACGGCGTCTGGTCCGGGTTGGAGCGGTGGGAAATCTATCGCTGGCTCGTGCCCGGGGCGCAACTGGCGTCGCGGCTCTACCAGGTAAAAGGCAAGCCGCCGGAGAACATGGAGCCGTCCGAGCGTTTCTTCTTCCGCAACCACATCACGCCGCTGGTCCCCGACGCAAATGCGAAGCGCGCCGCGCCGCTGAAGGCGCTCCAGGCGGAGTTCATTGATGAGAAGGGGCAGTGGAAGGCGGAGTGAGGGTTGGCTGTCAGTCCTCAGAATCATGCCAACGGATCTGGGCCAAGTTCGTTGTGTTTATTGAGATCTGCGGCGACATTGCACCTGAGTTTCATTGAGCAACAAAGTGATTTTAGCGTTCTAGGCTGGCTGATCCCAGTAACCTGTCATGTCAAGTTTAGTCACGGACAATGTGGGGAAAAGAGCTAATGAACGCTGCCGGCTACTCGCCATTGTGCAAACGCAGCCATGCGAGGGAGGAAACATGAGAAGGCATCAACTGCAGGTCGGCATTGGTCTGGCGTTTCTCCTGGCCACAGGCGTCTGTTGCATCCAGGAATCGGCCGTGGCCGCGCAAACACCAACGGTTACCAGCGTTTCACCCGCCAATGGCCCGTCGCTTGGCGGAACAGTGGTGACCATCACTGGCACCAACTTCGCGAGCAATGCGACAGTGGATTTCGGCGGCGCAGCAGGCCAGAATGTGACGTTTAACAGCGCCACGTCCATTGCCGCGACAACTCCGGCACACGCGCCAGGCGCGGTTACGGTAACCGTCACTGTCGGCAGCCGGTCCGGCCAGAAGAGCAGTGCCTTCACCTACAGCGCTTCGCTCGCGCCGGCTATCTCCGGCATCTCACCCGCGAGCGGCACAATCAACGGCGGGACGAATGTCACAATCACCGGCACCGGGTTCGGGAATCCCGCCGGCGTCACATTCGGCACCGCGCCGGCGCAGTCAGTGAGCTTCGTCAGCGCCACCCAACTGGCTGCTGTGGCACCCGCGGCAAGCGCGGCGGGAGCCGTGGACGTTACGGTCACCAATCCTGACAACCAGTCCGTGAAAGCATCAGGTGGCTACACCTACACTACGCCACCGCCCGGCACAACGTCCTTCAGATTTCTGACCGGCGCCACGATGCCCGATGCCAGCACCGCCACTTTCTACGATGTGCAGTTACAAGTGGCTGACGCCGCGGGGCCGGTGACTTTCAGCGAAGCTGGCCTGCCGATGGGATTGTCATTGGACACCAGAACCGGGTATGTGAGCGGCCTTCCGACCACCGTCCTCGCCAGCGGCTTTCAGGTAACGTTCACTGCCACTGATGGCGTGTCTACCATCTCACTGTCTACCTTGATCAAGATTAGTGCGGTCGGCGGCGGCGGCAATGGCAACGCAAACCTGACGTTCACCATCAGTTCCCTTCCCCAGGGCCAGGTCGGAACCGCCTACTCAACCACGGTCAAAGCTGCCGGCTACTCGGGGACTCCCATCTTTGGGGCTGACGGCCTGCCTTCGGGGTTGACTATGGCTGGCACGACGGGCATCATCTCCGGCACGCCTGCGGCGGCCGGCACCTTTTTCGTGACTCTCGCGGTCACGGACGTGGTGAGCAACAACCTCAACAACAGCAAGGTCTTCCTGGTCCTGCCGCTGATCGTCCTGCCCGCTGACGGCTCCAACTTCCAGTTCTCGACCCTGCTGCTCACCGGCGGCGAAGTCGGCGCCCCCTACAACGTCAGCGTGCAGACGGCCAATGCGCCCGCCACGGTGAGTTTCTCGGCGATGGGCCTGCCGTTGGGGCTCGTGATCGTCTCGACTAACGGCAACGCAGCCGCAATCACCGGCACACCTCAGGCCGGAACGGCGGGCACGTACCTGGTGGCTATCACGGCCGCGAGCGGCGCGGATAGCATCAGCTTCAATGGGACAATCGTGATCGCCGGCTCCAACACCAGCAACTTTTTCTGGAACTACAGCGGCCTGCCGAATGCCCTGGCCGGCGTGGAGTACGGGCGGACCCCGCCATTGGTGGTCAACACTTCTAACGGGACTAGCGTGTATTATTCGTCCACCGGCCTGCCGGCGAACATCATCTACAACAGCAGCTCGGGTGCGCTTTCGGGGGTGGCGACAGAACCGGGAACTTACCTCGTCACCTTTATTGCCACTGACAGCAACAGCAACCAGACGATCAAGCTCACCGTTAATTTCATCGTCCTGCCCCCTGGCGGCGGCAGTACCAACAACCTGGCCGTGAACTTCTGGGTCGTCAAACAGTCCATCAAGAAGAGCACGAAGCCCCACTCCGATTCATGGCAGGGCCAGTACATCTACAACACCGATCGGACGGCGGCCAAGCTCTTCAGCACCACCACGGACTCGCTGAGCGTTAGCCTGGGCGCGATTCCACCCATCCAATTCATTCCACCGCAAAGCCCGACAACCTACACGCTCACGGGCGGCAAAGGCAAATTCACTTTCAAGACTCCTAAGCCTGTAACGGGCGTGACCACGAGCGCGAATGTGGCGCTCCTGCTCGACGAGACCGTGGAAACAATCAAGTTCACAGCCAAGAATGAAGCGATAACTGGCACTGTTCCGGGCATATTCGTCAATCCGGTGACACTCACCAATACGTTGACACTCGGGAGCAGAGCGTACAAGATAGACGAGGTTTTTGATCCCAAGGGCGTTTTTACCCCGGCGCTCGGCTTTATGAAGACCGCCTTTGTCGTCGCCTCGGCAAAACTCACCGCCAAGACAACCAACAAGGACTCCGCCCAATACTCGATGCTGCTCGCCATTCCAAATTTCGCCTATCCGCCCGTTTCTGCAAATAAGACCATCCGCTTCCGCGTGTTGAACGGCTCCACCACACTGATTGACAAGACCCTTTCCACGTCTACCGGGGCGCCTACCCCCCTGGTTTCGTGGACTGTTGGGACCGACAAAAAGACCCTCCTGCCCGTGACGAAGTTCAAGGGTGTGAAAGATTCAGCCGCCACCAATACCTTGGCCAAGTTCAGCTACGACAGCGGTTCGGGCGTGCTGCAGTTGGCGCTGAAGAACCTGACGCTCAGCGGCGCCAATCTCCTGCCGTCCAGCAGTCCGACCGGCCTGCATACGGGAGTGGAGTTCACGATTGGCGACCAGGTGTATTACACAGGAGTCACCATCTTCGCGTCGGCGTCAGGCGCTTACTCGACCACGGCCAAGCTGCCGTAGCCTGACTTCTGAAGCCGCAGATGAACGCAGATAGGATGTAGACTTTCTTGTATCTGCGTTCATCTGCGGTTCCAAACCGCGCTTTTCTCTGCGTTCTGCGCGGTGTATGAGTGGGGAGCATGGCACAACCGAACAGCCCCTCGCTGCAGCGCTACCACGTCGCCTTTGCCATAGCTTGCTTTCTAATGCTCGCCGGGACGATCGGCGTCTTCGTCCAGGACCATTGGCACAGGGAATTCCCACGGTATCAGGAGGCTTACCGCCAGGCCGAACTCGCGCGGAAGAGCGGCGAGCCGGCGCGGCAGCTTCCGTCTGCGTCGTTGTTGCTTCAGTGGGCATGCGCTTCCCTCAATTCGCGTTCGCGCAAAATAGTTTTCACGCGCGCCAAATCCTTTCTTGCCAACCGCAATTTCGTCACCGCTTCCGCCTGGCCCGAAGTGATTTGAAAGCGCAGACCGAATATATATACAGCGGTTTCGATATATCCACAAGGACGCTGACCGGACCGATATCCAAAAAAGAATACACCTACAATTTATCAGGCGCTAATGCAGGCAAGCTTGCGACCGAACAGGCAATTAATTCCGCTCTTGGCATTGGCACTCAGCTCGCGCTCTATAGAACTGCCTACCAGTAGCAGTAAACGCACCGAGCCAGAAGTTGCTGCCGGTAATCGAT
>JBEKKG010000133.1:0-11537 GCA_050010835.1 Planctomycetota bacterium | reverse complement strand
CCGGAGGGACAGGTTGTTTCGTAAATCCGGCACCTGCTCCGCGGCGGATGCAGCCGCGGGGAACAAGCCCATGAGGCAAAGCAACACGGACTGTACTGAACGCCGGTGGTACGACAGGCCTCTTGGCGGTTCATTCTTTGGCCCTGAAGACATCCGGATTTGCAACTGAGCTGTCATGAGGCCTCATGGGGTTCCGATGCAGACCACACGTCCATCCACGAGTGGCGCCAGCACATCGCCGGCACGGGACTGCGACAGCCCGCCGAGCACCGGCTGGGCCGGAATACGAATGTCCCAAAGCAAAGCGGGATCAGTCCGGCTCACAGCCACGACATGCCAGTTGCCAGCATCGCCGCTGAGAAAGATCACGGCATTCCCGGCCAGAAGCGGAGTATAGAATCTATGGGATTTCATTGTTTCAGGCAGCACCTGGCGCTGCTGGCCGGCTGGCAAGCCGGAATTGATCGAGTTCTGCAATCCGCTATTCCAGTAATTCTTGGCCGCAGCCGCGGGATCGAAGGGCTGCGCGGCAACTTGGGCGGCAAGCAGCTCGCCCAGTCCGCTGCATAACACGGGACGCTGATTCCTGGTTCCAAAGAGGAGCGTGTCTTTTGCATCCCAAACCGGAATGGCGTCGCTTCCATGCCCCTTGGTCAGCACGAGCACGTTCGGATACCCAGTGGCATCCAGGGGCACAGCGTCCGGCCCGGCCTGGAGGAAGGCGCTCGTGTCTCTCGGTTGGCCAAGATAGTTCGAGGGCAGATAGAATTGCCTCCCGCCCAAGACCACCCAACCGCCTGGGAGAATCCCGATATCCTGTCCGCGCACTTGCGCGTATGTGGCACCGCGCATGTGAGCCTTGGTAATGACCTTCCGGTTGTCGAGTTGTTCAAAATCTATCGCCTGCGCCGCTTTGCCGGTGGCCGGATCAACGATGAGCACGCCGCTATCGCCGACATGCAACCAGAGCTTTCCATTGTACCAGGCCATTTGCCCGGTTGCCGAGGGACTCGTTTCCGATTCATCCGCAAATCGCGTTTCCCAGCGCGGTTTCCCGGTCCTGGCATCCAGCGCGCACAAAAGCGAGCCACCGGTGGCGCCGATGAGACCCGCCGAAGCATAGGCCACGGCGCCGCTCTGCCCCGCGTCAGCCGCCGGTTGCACCAGGACGTTCGCATTGACCGGCCAGGAACTCATCAGGTGGCCATAGACCATGATGCGCCGCTCAACGGGCGCAACCCGATAACGCCACAGCAGACTGCCATCTTCCGCCTTCAGGCAATACACGCGCCCATCGCCCGAGCCGGCGTAAACCTTGTCTTCCCAGAACGTCGGAGAGGAGAGAATTCGCCCAGCCGTGGGATAGCTCCACAATTCCTTCCCGGTCTTGCGATCCAGACACCGGATAATGCCAGCGGAAGTGCCAAAGCAGACGCGCTCGCCCACGCAGATGGCTTGCGTGGATTGTGTCTCCAGGCCGGCATTGGCTTCGGCGTTGTAGTCAAACGGAGGATCGGGAGTCCACGTCCAGAGCACCTTGCCAGCGCCCGAGACCATCGCGGATGATGAACCGGACCGGCTGTTGTTGGCCCGGTAGGTTGTCCAGTCCAGTGGGGTGGATTCAATGCCCGGCTTGTCCAAGGACTCGCCGCTGAGCAGACGATCCGCCGTTGAAGCCGCATCCCGAATCGAGAATCCGCCCGACGGACAGAATGCCAGGTGGCCAATCCACTCCATGCATCCCGAACAGTTTCCATGGCCCGAGAAAAGGGTTCCGTCGGCCGCAATGACTCCTGAGAGGCAGGCGGCCTTCATATAGCCCCCTGGCGCCACGATACGCGCCTTGACGTCACGGTCATAGACGGTACCCGTCATCCCATGGACACCGTGAGTCGAAATGCAAAATGAACCGCAACCACCGTAGGATATTGGCAGTTTCTCCCCTGCCGGTTTTCCGGTAAGGGGATCGCGGAAGACTCCCTCCCGGTCCAGGGTCTTCCCATCCACCAGGATCGGATAGCTCTGCTTCCCCAGCCGGCTTGCCTCGTCCCACGGTTGCATCTGTTCGGCGCGTCCATGTCCTGCGCCCCAAAGTATGCGCCCCTCCTTTGCGGCAAACGCCTGGTAATGGCCATCCTTGTACGAATTGATCAAGTACACATCCGGTGACGCCAAGGCCCCCACCCGTTCCGTGATCATGAACGTGAAGCTCCAGCCTGTGCCCAGTGGATTCTTGGTTATGGGTGCAGCGGTCTTCCAGAGCGTTTTCCCCGTCTTCAGATCCAGACACGAGGCATAGGACCGCTCCGCATAGAAGAAGACGCGATCCGCCGCGAGCGCCGTCTTGGCCGGATCGATCCCCTGGGCCGCCAAGCGCCACAGTTCCTTGCCCGCAGCGGCGTCATGCGCAACGAGTTCCGTGCCCTGGTCATACTCCTGAAACCAATTCTGATGTATGCCAAAATTATGAGGAGTGTTTCCATAATCCTTTGTATCTCCATTGCCATCCGTCAGTGCGTTAGGCAGACCGCGCAATGATTTCACCTGGGGCCGAGGGCCGAGCACCGTGACCAGAATCCCATCCTGCAGCATCAGCCATCTGCATTCGCTCTGCGGATCGTCGGAGAGAGAAATGCGTTTCAGCTCTGCGCCCGTCTCGGCAGCGAGGCACAGGACCCCATTCCCGTCCTTCACATAGACGGCCTCGGGTGTGGCAACGATAAGCGAACCGAAGGTTCCGAAGTCGTCCGCCGTTTTTCTCTTCCACAAGACGTTCCCGTTATACGCGCTGCGGGCAATAAGGCCGTCGGTCTTCGTATTGTCCACAGCCAGCGTCACATTCGCACGGAACAAACGGCCGCCGGCGGCTACGGCGATGTCGAACTTGCCGTCGTAATAGGGCTTGGCTGCCCATTGGATCAGGTAGGGCCACTTGAGCGCGTCATCTTTCGAGAACCGGTTCTGGTCCGGTCCATGCGCGTAATGGGACCAGTCGTCCCCGCCCGCGAGCGGCGGCATGGTTGCCACGGCCCACAATCCAAAAGTATCCTCGACGATCTTTCCGCCGAAAACACCCAGGCCCTTGAGCCATGCCTCCAGGCGCGCCCGGGTCAGCCCCGTGCCCAAGGCTTGCACTCGTCCTACCACAGCCACGCCGCGATAAGGCGACAAGACGCGGCGCACCTCCTGCTGGGCGATCTGATCCAGATTTGCATCCGACGCATCGGCGATTACCAACAGATCGGCGCACCAGTCGGCCAGCGGGTTCTTTGAGACGCTGCCTTCCTCGACGTAAAGCGTCCGGTTGAGAAGCCCCGCAGCGTCGGCGGCCTTCCGCGCTGCTGCTGTTTCCGCCGGATTTTCGCTTAAGGCATGCACCAGCAGCTTGCTGTTCTGTGCCAGCTCCACGGCAAGCTTGCCGTCTCCGCACCGGGGCATGGAGCAGATTCCCGCCTTGCGGCCGGAGAGATTGATCAGGTGTTGGGGCAGGGTGGAAGCCCCCTCGGCGGCCGCCAGGCAGTCAGACAACAGGAGGGACAACAGAACACATCTCATTTGCTTGCTCATGCCGACCCCTCTCATCTGGATAAATGGGGCGGCGCTGTCCCCATTTACCCCCGTCTATCCCTCGTTTCCCTTCGTTTCTTGGCCACTTCCGGCTCCTGCCGTATACGCGCGTCCACCGGCATCAACTGCAACAATCTCTGAAAAACTGTTGGATATCCCAAAAATGAAAGTGTATCCGTTAATGGCCCGAGGGAGAACGCCTCAAGAGGACAAGCTTACGGAGAGGTTGCATGAAATCTGCAAGAACAGCGTCCATGCTTCTGGTTCTGAGTATCATCGTTACGGCCGCGCAACTGGCGGCCGCCGAGCAGGCCGGCGATCCTTATGCGGCGCTAATCAAGCGTGAATTCGGAACCGCGAAGGACGAACTGGCAGCGATCGAGAAGCAGGTTCAGGCCGCGAAGCCGGAAGACTTCGCCGCCATTGAAGCGAAGCTCATCAGCGTGGTTGAAAACGCTGAAGCAACCATGGCGGGCAAGCAGTTCGCCTGCCAGATGCTGCGCCTTGTGGGCTCCCGCAAGTGCGTGCCGGCGGTGGCGAAGCTGCTCGGTGACGAACAACTCGCGCACATGGCACGCACGGTTTTGATCGGGATGCACGACTCGTCCGCCGCCGATGCCTTGCGCGAGGCTCTGGGAAAAGCGCAAGGGAAGGCGCGGCTCGGAATCATCCACACGATTGGAGACAGGGGCGACGGCGACTCGTTGAAGGCCCTCGGCGAGTTGCTCACGAGCGGCGATGAAGCCGTCACGGATGCTGCGCTGGCCGCGATTGGCAAGACCGGCGGCACAAAGGCGGCGGATGCGCTCGAAAACGCGAAAGTTCCGGATGCGGCCAGGCCGCCTTGGGCACAGGCGTACCTGCGCTGCGCCGGCGGCTTGGCGGCCAGTGGCGAAACCGCTCGCGCACAGAAAATGTTCCGCGCGCTGCTCGAAGGGAGTTACCCAGCGCCGGTTCGCGCCGGAGCTTTCAAGGAGATCGTGGCTGCCGAGAAAGAGCAGGCGGTGCCGCTGATCGTCAAAACGCTGAGTGCAGACGACAAAATCATGAAACGTGCGGCTCTGGCGGGAGTCGTTGCGGTGCCAGGCCACGCCGCCACGGAGGCGTTTGCGCGGCAGCTAGGAACGTTGGCGGCTGAGGCAAAGGCAACTTTGCTGGGTGCGCTGGCGGCTCGTGGTGATGCCGAAGGTTTGACGGATCTGGTGCAGAAGTGTGCGGGGGACGAAAATGCGACGGTCCGCGAGGCGGCGCTCAAAGCCTTGGGCCGGCTCGGCAACGCCTCCAGCATATCCGCGCTTGTGGCCGCGGCGAAAGACGCCGGAACGGGCGCGCTGGCCACGCAGTCGCTCGTCACACTGTGTGGCGAGGGCGTCGTGGATGGGTTGATCAAGCAGGCCGAGAGTGGCGATACCGCGACCCGCGTGCTCGTGCTTGGAGTTCTGGCCGACCGGAAGCAGACCGAGGCGCTGCCTGCCGCTCGAACCATGCTGAAGAGCGACGACGCCAAGCTGCGTCAAGCTGCAGTCAAGGCGCTCTCCGAATTGGGCACGCAGGACGATTTGCAGATCCTCTGCGAGATGATTCTGACCGCCAAGGATAACGAAGGCGATGAGCTCTCTCGCGCGATCTCGGCGCTCGGCGCCAAGCTGTCCGACAAAGGAAAGCGCGACGAGTGTGTCATGCAGGCCTTCGGCAAGGCGGACGTGCCCACGAAGGTTCGGCTGCTCGCGGTGCTCGGAGCGTTCGGCGGCGGCAAGTCCCTGCAAACGGTGCGCGGCGCACTGGAGGAACAAGGCGATGTTCATAAGGCGGCCGTACGGGCGCTCGCGGATTGGCCCGACCCGGCCCCGCTTGCGGATCTGCGCAAAGTGGCGAAAGAAGAGCAGGAACCCGCCGCCCGGATCCTGGCGCTGCGCGGTGCCATAAAGATGATTGGCCAGTCGAAGCTGAAGACTGAGGAGAAGGTGCAGGCGTTGCGCGAAGCGATGGAACTTGCGACGCGCCCTGATGAAAAGCGCCAGGTACTCTCTGAAATCGCAAAAGTCGGGCACTTGGAATCGCTGAAAATCGTTGAACCGTGTTTGAGCGAAGAAAGCCTGAAGCGCGAGGCCCTGCAGGCCTACGAGAGCATCGCCGAGTCGCTCACCGGCCGGGAACCGGCCGCGGCAAAAGAGGCGCTGGAGAAAGTTCTCTCCATGACAGCCGACGGGGGCTTGCGCGACAAGGCTCGCGCGGCGCTGGAAAAGATCAAGAAATAGGGTAACCGTTCAGACCGAGCCGCGACCGTGAGGGAGCGGACATTGCCGCTTGCTTACGCGCGCGGCTCGGAGACTGAACGGTTACGAAATGAGCAAGGGCAGCCTTAACGGAGACCAACACCATGAAGATGTCTGTTGAGCAGACCGCAGCAAAGACCAGCCGCCGTGGGTTCTTGAAAGCCTCGGCTGCCGCACTGGCGATTCCGTATTTCATCCCCGCTTCCGCGCTGGGGAAAGACGGACGGCCGGCGCCCAGCGAGCGAATTGTCATGGGCGGTATTGGCATCGGCAATCAAGGGGGCGGCGATCAGGGCGCCTTCCTGGGGCGCAATGACGTGCAGTACGTCGCGGTCGCCGATGTGAAGAAAGCGGTGCGTGATGGTTGCAAGAGCCGCATTGACAACCAATACCACGACAAAGGATGCGCGGTCTACAACGATTTCCGCGAATTGCTTGCGCGCCCGGACATAGACGCGGTTCATGTCGCCACACCGGATCATTGGCACGCCGTGATCGTGACCGCGGCATGTCGCGCCGGCAAAGACGTGTATTGCCAAAAGCCGGAATCGCTCACGATTGTAGAAGGCCGCGCGATGGTGGATACCGCGCGCCGCTTCAATCGTGTGGTCTCCGGCGGCAGCCAGCGCGTGATGGGCGATTACATGGGCATCGTCCGAAAGTGCTGGAGCGGCGAGATCGGCACGCCGAAGGAAGTGTTCGTGAACTGCGGCGGCCCTTCGGCTCCCTGTTATCTGCCGGGCCAACCGGTCCCGGAAGGCGTTGACTGGGAAATGTGGCTCGGGCCCGCACCGTACGCGCCTTATCACCCCTACCGCATCAGCGGCTCGTTCAATATCAACGGCACAAGCTGGCGCTCGTGGCGCGATTACTCCGGCGGCGGCATGACGGACTGGGGCGCGCACCATTTCGGCGGCATGATGTTCGCCGTCAACAAAATGGAAGAAGGCCCCGTCGAGATCATTCCGCCCGATGGCAAGGACTATAAGTATCTGACGTACCGCTTTGCCGATGGAATGCTGCTCCGCCACGGACTTAAAGTTGATGTGGCCGGCGACGGCAAGCCCATCGCCCCGCGCGAAATTCCGAAATACAAAGGCAGCGGCGGGATTTACGGCGACTTCATCGAGTGCGTCAAGACGCGCGAGAAGCCGTTCCGCGATATCGAGCGCGCGCATCGCACCGCTTCGATCTGCCACCTTGGAAACATTTGTTACCTGCTCAATCGCCCGCTCAAGTGGGATCCGGTGAAGGAGGAATTCCCCGGCGACGAGCAGGCCAACCGCCTCCGCGACCGCGCGCGCCGCGAGCCGTGGACGATCTAGGAAACTGCTGTGAAGCGACGTGTTTTAGAGGACATCCCGGCTGCGTGAGGGCACTCGTGAGGACAGGGCAGAGCGTTCAGGCTGCCGTCGCCGCGCAGCCCAAACCGGTGCCGGATACCCAAAACGCCGCGCTGCTGTGGCGGCAGGCCTTCGAGGCCGCGCCCAAAAACGACTGGATCCAAAAAGACAAAAAGAACCCGCACGATCCCGATACGGACTGGCGCGATCCTTCGACATGCGCACCGGACAGTTTCGTGCGCGAGTTCCTCAAGTCACACGCGCGCGCGCCGGAGCTTGCCGTTCTGCCGCGGCGCTCGGCACGAGGGCTGATCGCCTTAGGCGAGCAGGGCGGGTCCGTCACTCTATAGCTCTGAGGGAGGATAGATCATGTGGACGCTTCGCACAGCTCTTGCATCCCTGGCGCTGTCATTCCTCTGTCTGGCCGCACCTGGAGTTGAAGCCATGGAACGGGAGAAGCCTGTAACTGTTACGAAACTCACGCTGGTCGAGAATGGCCGGGCGAACTGCGCTATCATTCTCGCCAAGAACCCCACCCGCGCGGCCCAGTTCGCGGCCTACGAACTGCAATGGCATCTGAAGAAGATGACTGGTGTCGAGGTCAACATTGGCTCGGAAGATGGCAAAGTGCCAGGAAAATGGACCCGGATTCTCGTCGGCGAAAGCCACGACACGCAGGACCTGGGGTTGCACAGCGCCGATTTCAAGCCCCAGGAGTACCTGATCCGTTTTGCGCCCGAACAGTTGATCTTGATGGGCCGGGACAAGGACGACCACGGCAAGGTGGACTACACCAACGGCTCAGGAATCCCCGAAGTCTTCGACGAGCAGGGCACCTGCTATGCTGTGTATGATTTTCTGGAGCGCTTCTGCGCAGTGCGCTGGTATGCGCCGGGGGAAATCGGTTTGGTATGCCCTGAGCGGAAGACGCTGGAAGTCAGCGGCCTGGAGGTCCGGCGCACGCCGTTCTTCCCGTATCGCCACGGCAGCTACGCCCACATGTACGGCTTCATCAAGGAAATCTGGAACAACCCGGGCGGACATGACATTGCGCTCTTCTTTCGCCGCTTGAGGCTCGGCGGCCAGCCCTATTCGGCCAACCATTCTTTCTACGGCTATTACGGCCGTTTTGGAAAGAAGAACGAGCAGAACGCTGCGCACTTCGAGGGCGAGCACCCCGAATACTTCGCGCAGGGCTACGAAGCGCAGCCGCCGCAGCCGTGCTTCAGCAACGAAGGCTTCATCCGCCAGGTTGTGCAGGACGCGCGCGATTACTTCGACGGCAAGGGCTTGAAGCAGGGAGCGGTCGCGGCGGGCGATTTCTTCGCGCTGGTCCCGATGGACAACGGCTTCTGGTGCAAGTGCGCGAAATGTCAGGCCGAGATGAACCCGCCCGCGGCGGACGCCGGCTGGGCCAGCGACAACGCCAGCGATTACTTCTTCAACTTCGCCAACAAGGTTGCGCGCCAGGTGGCCAAAACGCAACCCGGAAAGTGGCTGGCAACGCTGGCCTATTCGTCTTACACGGGCCATCCGCGGCGCGTGGCGCTGGAGCCGAACATCTCCGTGCAGTTCTGCATGGCCGTGCGGAACTGGTGGGCGCCGGCCAACGAGAAAGCCGATCTCAGCCTTTTCCAGGAGTGGGTGGAAAAGGAGAAAGGCCGGCCGTTCTACCTTTGGCTGTACTACTGCTTCCCGGAAGAAATCGCAATGAACAACAAGTTCCACTGCTTCCCGGGCTTCTTCGCGCACACTATTGACCGGCAGTTCAAGCTGTTCGCCCGCGACGGCGTGAAGGGCATGTTCCTCAATAACCTCGGCGACTACCTCGACACCTACGTGACCTTCAAGTATTTCGACGACCCGTCCCAGGACATTGACAAGCTGATTGACGAGTTCCACACGCTCTACTACGGCGCGGCGGCGGAGCCGATGAAGAAGCTCTACCTGGGCATCGAAGAAACGTACATGAACCCCAAGAACTACCCGCCAGAGGTTGTTGAGGGCAAGCAAGGCGGCCATCAGACTGTGGAAATGGCCTGGAAATATCTGGGCACCGCTGAGCGCATGGCTGCCTGGGGGAAGCTCATGGCGGAAGCGCAGGCGCTCGCCCAGACCGGCCTGGAGAAGAAGCGTGTGGCGCTCTTCGAGAAGACATTCTGGGACTACATGGTTGAGGGCCGGAAACAATTCGTGGCCCGCACCACCGCTCCGATTCCCGCGCTGAAGGCCCCGCGCGTGCCGGATGCCGGCGGCGACGCCGGGAAGGCCGCCTGGGACAAGGCCGCGGCGCTGGGCGGAGAGAACTGGTACGAGCGCGGCGGAGACAAGCCCGCGGCACGCAAGTTCTCCGGCCGCGTCGCACACGACGGGCGCTTCCTGTACCTGGAGCTGGTGGACAACTGCGAGACCAAGAAGCTGGTCAACTCGGCAAAAGTCTTCCCCTGCGACGACTGGGAGATCTTCATTGCGCGGCAGCGCGCGATTCCTTACCGCCAATACGCGGTCAGCCCCAGCGGCCAGGTCGTGGCCTTGGCGCACGGCGAAGTCAACTTCCGCATGAACGTAGACATTGAAGACCACGGCGTGAAAGCCGTCTCGGACACCAGCGCGCCGGACAAGTGGGTGACGCGGCTGGCGATCCCGCTGCAAGCGGCCATTCCCGGCGGCGCGCGGCCCGGAGGCAAGGTCTACATAAATGTGGTGCGCGTGTCCTCGTCAGGCGTATCCAAGGTGGACGGGTTCGGCATTGATACCTGGGTGTCATTCTGTTCTGTGCATGATGTGGACAGGCTTGCGGAGATCACTTTGGATCTTTGATTCTTAATTTTCGATTGCAACTTTCCGTGCGGGTCAATCGAAAACCGCAAATGCCGCAGCACCAATCACTGCTTCAGCTTCAACGTGAGCCGCGCCTTGGCCTCGAAAGACAACGACCTTGGCCTCCGGCTGGGCACCGTTATAAATCCCTGGCCACAAGCAGGCCACAGACATCTCCCGAGTGCCCAGGGCTTGGCCTCGACTCGTCTCTCTATCGCGGACCCCATGATAGTGCGGTTGTCTGGAACGCGCAATCTTGCCGGGGAAGACCACAGACGGCGCCCCGCCAGCATCCCTGTCATGGCCGCCGCCGGGACTTCGCGTATGATGGGAGGCATGCCCCAACGGCCCCATGAAGGAAGCAAGCAGGCCCTCCGGACACGGCGGCCAAACATCGTGGTGATCCTGACGGACGACCAGGGCTGCTGGGCGCTGGGCTGCGCCGGCAACCCTGAGCTGCGAACGCCGAATCTGGACCGCCTCGCTGCGACAGGGACCCGCTTCGACAACTTCTTCTGTGCCTCGCCCGTTTGCTCGCCCGCCCGCGCGTCCCTGCTCACGGGCGGCATTCCCTCCCAGCACGGCATTCACGATTGGATTCGCGGCGGGAACATGGACGGCGGGGGCGACCATGCCATCGAGTACCTGCGCGGGCTCACGGCCTACACGGAGATTCTTGCCTCTACGGGCTACGTGTGCGGCCTCAGCGGGAAGTGGCATCTTGGCGATAGCCTGCGACCGCAGAAGGGCTTTACGCACTGGTTCGCGCATCAGACCGGCGGCAGCAACTATTATGGCGCGCCCATGATCCGGGAGGGCACGCCGTATGACGAGCCGCGCTACGTCACGGACGCGATCACGGACGATGCCTTGGAGTTCATCGCGCGGCAGCGGGGCGCCGGCCAGCCGTTCTACCTGAGCGTCCACTACACGGCTCCGCACAGCCCCTGGGACTACGGGCAGCATCCGGCCGAGATCGTGGCGCGGTACCGCGATTGCCCGTTCGCCTCTTGTCCGGATGTGCCGGCGCATCCGTGGCAAGTGGCCACCGCGCCGCGGGGCACGGGCGCGCGCCGCCGCGAGCTGCTGGCGGGCTACTTCGCTGCCATAACGGCCCTGGATCGCAACGTGGGGCGGATAATTGACGCGATTGAGGCGGGCGGGCTGAGAGAAGACACGCTCTTCCTTTTCACCAGCGACAATGGCATGAACATGGGCCACCATGGCCTCTTCGGCAAGGGGAACGCGACCTTCCCGCAGAACATGTACGACACCTCGGTCAAAGTCCCGGCAATTCTCACCCTGCCCGGCCGCGTGGCGCAGGGCGCGGTGGAGCCGGGATTGTTCAGCCACTACGACATCATGCCCACGCTCTTGGATTGGCTTGGCCTCGCCCACCCGGACGCCGCGCGCCTGCCGGGGATCAGTTTCGCGCCGCTGTTGCGGGGCGACGGCATGGCCGGCAGAGACCACGTGGTGGTGCTCGACGAGTACGGTCCGGTGCGCATGGTGCGGGATCGCCGGTGGAAGT
>JBEKKG010000132.1:0-11562 GCA_050010835.1 Planctomycetota bacterium | reverse complement strand
CCTCGCCCCCGGCGGGGATGGGGGTGAAGGGGACATGTTCGCGGAGGGCTTCGTCGCCAAAATTCTTGACCTGGGATTGTCCAAGAACATCGGCAGCAGCGAGCAGTCCTATCTGACCCAGACCGGCACCGCGTTGGGGACGCCGCATTACATTTCGCCTGAGCAGGCCCGTGGCGACAAACGCATAGACGGGCGAACGGACATCTACTCTCTCGGCGCAACGCTGTATCACTTGGTTACGGGCCAGACCCCGTTCAGCGGGACAACTGCGGGCGTGGTAATTGCAAAACACCTGTCGGAGCAGTTGCCCAACCCGCAGGACATCCGCGACGACCTTCCCGATGGGGTCGTGCAGATCATCCAGAAGATGATGGCCAAGGAGGCTGGCGACCGCTACGCGAACTGCGCCGAACTGCTCGCGGACCTGGAACTGGCCAGTCAGGGAAAACAGCCCTCCAGCGTGGACCTGGATCCGGCGCTGACGACGATTGCCCTACGGCAGAGGGGCGCGCAGGCCAAGGGGGCTGGCAGGCCCAGAGCAGCCCGGCCTGGCCCCGCGGTCGTCCGGAAAAAGGCCGAACCGGGGCCTCTGGAGCCGCTTGCGCCGCTCGATGCAACTCTTTTGCGCAAGGACGCAGGCCGTGGAAAATCTGAGCCGCGACGATCCGAGCCGCGACCGTTAGGGAGCGGACCGCTTGCTGACGCGCGCGGCTCGGAATCACCACCCGGCACGCGCCAGCATGTAGGGCGGCCCAGCGGGTCGCCAGGCAAGCCACCGGCTCGCCCTACAGTGAAGTACATCACCATAGGCGCGGCCGCATTCGGCTTGCTGGTGCTCATCGCCGCGCTCGCAATGAGCGGCAAAACCGAAACCCCAAACTCGAAATCCGAAACAGGCGCAAGCACTGAAACGACGAGACCCGATGCCCGAACCCAGATACCCGATGGCGGCACGGCCAAAGTTGAACCTGCTGTTGCGAAGGCGGAAGCCTTGCCCAAGGAAATGTCGCTGGATCTGGGCGGCGGGGTGAAAATGGAGTTCGTGCTGGTTCCGGCGGGCGAATTCATGATGGGGTCAGACGACGGCGGGCCGGAAGAAAAGCCCGTCCACAAAGTGAAGATCAGCCAACCGTACTACATCGGCAAGTACGACGTGACCGTGGAGCAGTTCCGTGCGTTCGCGGACGCGACACAATTCCAGACCGAAGCGGAGAAATGCAAGAAGGGTTTTTCAATCAAGGGCAACGGTTGGGAGGAGCAGGACGGGATCAACTGGCGCAACCCCGGCTTCAAACAAGAGGACAATCATCCCGTCGTGGTCGTAACGTGGAACGATGCTCAGGCTTTCTGTAGATGGGCGACGAAACTGGCGGGCCGCGCGGTGCGCTTGCCGATGGAAGCGGAATGGGAGTACGCGGCGCGGGGGCCGAAGATTCCGAAGTATCCATGGGGGGACAAGTGGGAAGGTATCATGGCGAATGTTGCGGATGCTTCGCTGCGCCGAACGGGCTTCAACATGAGGTGGGGGGACTTCAAGGAGGACGACGGCTACCCCTTCACGTCGCCGTGCGGCGCATACAAAAACGCCAGTTGGTGCGGCGCCTTCGACATGGCAGGGAATGTGTGGCAGTGGTGCCAAGACTACTTCAACTTCAATGACACATACTACGCGCATTCGCCATGGGTTGACCCGAAAGGTCCGGGGTCGGGCAAGGAACGTGTGTTGCGCGGCGGTTGCTGGTTTTCTACTCCGGGCGGTTGCCGCGCGGCCCTCCGCGGCAGGCATGGTCCTTTTTACGGGAGCGCTGATCTCGGGTTCCGCGTCGCACTGGAGCTACCGGGCGGCGGCGCACCCGTCGCCGCGCTACCTGAAACCACCATCCGGAAGCCAGAAACTCCGACCGCCCCACCGCCCGCCGACGTGGCGGCGTATGCCAAAGCCAACGGCTTGGAGCCCACGCTGTCTTTGGACCTCGGCGGCGGCGTGAAGATGGACATGGTGCTGATCCCGGCGGGCGAGTTCATGATGGGGTCGGAAGACGGTCCACCGGAGGAGAAGCCCGTCCACAAGGTCAAGATCAGCAAGCCGTTCTACATGGGGAAGTATCATGTCACGGTTGCGCAGTTTCGGGCGTTCGTGGATGCCGCGAAGTTCTGGACCGAAGCGGAGAAGGCGGGCGAAGCGTGGAGCTGGAAGGACGGCAATTGCCAGGGTGTGAAGGGCGCGAGTTGGCGGACGCCGGGGTTTCTCCAGGCAGACAACTTCCCGGCGTGCGTGATCACGTGGTACGATGCTCAGGAGTTCTGCAAATGGGCGGCCAAGAAGATGGGCTCGAATGTTTGCCTTCCTACGGAAGCGCAATGGGAATACGCTTGCCGGGCGGGGACGACAACCCGGTACAACACCGGCGATAAGGATTCGGATTTGGAACAGGCAGGCTGGTTCAACAAGAATTCAGGGCAGCATATCAATCCCGTAGGGCAGAAGAAACCGAACGCCTGGGGCCTGTACGACATGCACGGTAATGTCTGGCAATGGGTTCAGGATTACTTCGATGGCAAATACTACGCGGAGTTGCTATCCGTTGATCCCAAAGGTTCGGCCATCGGAGGAGACCGTGTTCTGCGCGGCGGTTGCTGGGATGATAACCCTGACTTTTGCCGCGCGGCGCACCGCCGCAGGTGCATTCCTGCCTACCGGGATATCAATAACGGTTTTCGGTGTGCGCTGGACTTTTGACCCTATGTACTTTGTGTTGTTGGTGCGCGATGGTAGCGCGATGATCCAGCGGGTGAGAGTCCCGCCTTGGTGCGGGTTGCAGGTGGCGGGCAGCTATTCCGAAGGCAGGCTGTGGCCGAAAGGCGGCTGTCGAGGCAGAGGATGACAACGTAGGGCGAAGGCTCTCTCAGCAAAGGTTCGGGCCTCGCCGCGCCAGGACCTCCATCTTCTTGAGCCTGACGGCGTTCGAGGCGGCGCCCAATCACTGGCAGTCTCCCGAACCTGAGCGCATTGTTGCGCTGAGGTTCCGGCCCATCCGCACCAGCTAAATTTTTGGCCTGGATGCACTATCATATAGTGGTAGCTGCCATTTGCGTTCAACCAGCCTTTCCACCGTCAGGATTGTCCTGGCGGCCAGTTCATTCACCGCCGGTCACCGGTTTTGTGCCAACGATGTCGCTTTGCATCGCCAGGCAGGAAATCGGCCCGGCGACCTGCCTTTGTTGTCTCTGAAGTTCACCCCAGCAATCCACGTTCATCCCTTCTTCGTTGGCACAACCGGCACCGGCCTTCCCCAAGGAGGTCACGATGTCGAGTACCAGAAGACCGTTCATTACAGCGCGGCGAATGCGCGCCGCATTCGAGATGATCTATTCCGAACTGGCCAGCCGCATAGCTGTTTTGGCCAGGCGCTTCCCTGACCAAGAAGAGGCCGGAGGCGAAATGATGGCCTCGGCCTGGGTCAACTTCCGGTCCGTGGCCAGACGGCGAGGTGTATTCATCCACCCAGGTCTGCTGGCGTGGGTCTCCTGTGTACGCCTGCGCGCCGGCAGGTTGATGGCCGGGAGTTCGGTCCAAGACGTACACGCGCCGGCAGCACAGGCGCTGGGACGTGCACGGTTGTTTCATCTATCCCTGTTGTCGTCCTCAAAGCGGCGGCAGGTCATCAGCGACTCGACGGTGGAACACATCGTCACTGCCTTGACCACCGATGAACGGGAGCAGCCCTGTATTCGAGCGGCAACACGATTGGACTGGGCGGCATTTATGCACACACTGCCAAACCGCCTGCGCCGGATTCTGCGCGGTCTGGTGGTTGGTGACAGCAAGGGGCTGATTGCCCGCCGGTTGGGCATCAGCAACGGCAGGTTATCGCAATTACTCGACGTGTTGGCGCAGGAGATCACGACGTTCTTCACCCCTGAGCTGCTACCCACATGGTGTGCCGCCTGAGCCGGTACGCTCTTCAACACGTTATCTGACAATCATGGCTCACAGTCTATTCCCGATAATTCCCCTGTTCTTCAGCGGCTGGTATCGCAACGCTGCTTGTGTTGAACCAACGAGATAGCAAGGGGCCCGCAGCCTTCTGGCCGCCGGCTCCTCCTGCATGGCGGGCCTGGCTTTCCATTCTGGTCAGGCCCGCCTATTCCTGGCTCTTACCGGTTGTCGGCACGCCCAGTGGTCTTGCGGAAGGCTGCTGCCCGGTTACACTTTGGTGTTCTATCTGGGTGCTGAAGGCGGCGCTGATCGGAGCTTTGACGTGCATGCCCAACGAGTCCACATATATCTGTCCGCAGTGCGGAACGACGGTTAGTGGTGCTGACACTGAATGTCCTAACTGCAAGAAGACCACGGTGGCGGGCTCACAGGCAGCCAACAACGCCATCCCCACGATGGTGCTCGCGCCAACCGTTCAGTCACCACAGCCAGAACTGGCGTCAACGCTTCTGAAAACGGAGCGGCCTGCGACTCGACCGGCCACGCCCAGACCAACCATCTCCGGCTACGAAATCCTCGAAGAACTCGGTCGCGGCGGCATGGGCGTCGTCTACAAAGCGCGGCAGACCGGCCTCAACCGCACCGTCGCTCTCAAGATGATCCTGTCCGGGCAACTGGCCAGCGGGCGGGAGGTGCAGCGCTTCCAGATGGAGGCGCGGGCAGCCGCGGCCCTCGACCATCCCAACATCATCCCCATCTATGAGGTGGGCGAGCACAAAGGCCACCAGTTCTTTTCGATGAAGCTGATCGAGGGCGGCAGCCTGTCGCAGCGCATCCCACAGTTCGTGCATGACCCCAAGAGCGCGGCGCGGGTGCTGGAGGCTGTTGCGCGTGCCGTCCACTTCGCTCACCAGCGCGGCATCCTGCACCGGGATCTGAAACCGGCGAACGTGCTGCTCGACAACGATCTCAATCCTTACGTGATGGATTTCGGCCTGGCGAAGCGCGTCGAGGAAGACAGCGGGATGACGCAAAGCGGCGCGGTCGTGGGCACGGCTTCGTACAAGGGGCCTCTGCCAATTGCTTCCGAAAGGGAACAGCCTCCAAAGGGATGCCGAAATCAAGTGTTCTTGCGGCGCAGCCACGCGAAGGGAAGTTATGCTAATGACAAAGCTGCTGGCGTTAGCCGGGCTGATGTTCGCGGCCGCGGCGACCTGATCATTGAAGGCGCCAACACTTGGTCCACCATGGCGATTGCAGACGAGCGACTGCTGGCAGACTGCAAGAGCACGCGGCAATGTTTTGACCTGCGGGCGGAAAGCAGATAGGGGAAACACACCATGAGCAGAGAATTCCATAAACCGGTTCTCACACTCATAGTCTGGACGATGCTCCTCGGCGCGGGGCGGCTCCTCGCCGCCGGCGACGCGCCGCCGGCGCTGGATTTGAAGGGCGCGCGCATCCTGGTGTGCAGCGGCTACAACGACCTGCTCAACCTCCCGACTGTGCAGCGCCTCAAGGCTGCGGGCTCGGAAGTGCGCGGCGGAAATCTCGCCGGCCTGACGTGGGAAACCGTGAAACCATTCAACCTCATCATCGCGATTGGCCAATCTCCGCCCAACGCCGAGGCGGGCCAGGCTGTGGCCAAGGTCCTCGACCGCTTCGTGCGGGCTGGCGGCGGCCTGCTCTTCTTTCGCCAGCATTACTACAGCGAGAAGGCCGACGAGTACCTCGCCCCGTTTGGCGCTTCCATCCCCTGGGAGTTGGTCCAGGACCCGACGCACACGTATCGTTGCCCAAGCGGGTTCAATCTGGTTTACGCATACACGGAGCAGGTCGCGCCGAATCATCCCGTCACCGAAGGCGTCAAGGCCCTATGGTACTCCGCCGGCAGCGAGATCCTGCTGCACACCAGTCCGCTGAAGGTGTCCGCAGAATGGCAGACGCTGGTGACCGGCGAAAAGGAGGCCAGCGCGATATGGGTTGGCGGCCTGCACGAGGAACATTTGAAAAAACCGGGCGCCTTCGCCAGCGCTCCCCCGCTCATCGCGGCGCGCGAAGTGGGCGCGGGGGCCATCGTACTCATCGGCATCAATCCGATGGAGATGTTTTACGGCCAGGGCTTGCCGGCCTACCAGGACATCGTCCTGGAAAAAGGGGACGGGCTGCGCCCCAGCGGGCTGGGGCGGCTTTATGCCAACGCGCTGCGCTGGCTGGCGGCGCACGCGGTGAAGTCTCAGGAACTGGGCCAAGGCGCATTGCAGCCGGCCGAAAACTCCTGGGCCCAGGCCGAAGTGCACGACTGGAACACAGACGCCTTCGGCAACGGTCTGTGCACGAACCCCGCGCGCGGCGTCATTGGGGCGCATTCGACGTTCTCCGACGGCAAGGCCGCGCCCGAGGCGCTGATCGAGAAGGCCAAAGCGCTGGGTCTGCAATGGCTCGCTTTCACGGAACGGCTCGAAGAGTTTTCGCCAGAGAAATGGGAGCAACTCCGCAAGATTTGCAAGAGCGCCTCCACGCCGCAGTTTGCCGCGCTGCCGGGGCTGGATTACCAGGACAACGCCGGCGCGCGTTTTGTCGCTTTCGGCGACTTCGCCTGGCCGCCCGAGAAAGTCTTTTCCGCGGACAAGCAGCGGATCGTGCAGCCGCAATGGTGGTTCAACATCAACTGTGCGCCCAACGGCCCGTACGACCTGGCGCACAGCCCGTTGCGGCATTGGGACCTTTCCATGTACGACTTCCTGCCGGTTCGCAGCACGCTCTACGGCACGCGGATTGACGAGGACCCCGAAGCCTTCCGTCACACGCAGGGGATCGCGGACGATCCGTTCCCCATGGCGGTCGAGATGGTAGCCGACGAAACGCAGCTCGCGGCCGCCGCGGGCCGGATGTGCAACTTCATCACACAGGATGCGCCCGGCGACCTGACCAAGTTCTTCATGGATCATTGCTATCTCGCCTCCAGCCGCGGCTTTGCGAGCGATGGCCCGCTCGTGACGGACTGGCGGGCCGTCAACGGCACCCGCATCAGCGGGGGCAAGTGGTGGCTGGCGGGCACGGAACAATATCGCGTGCGGCTTTCGGTTCACTCCCGCAGCGCCATCACCGAAGTTTGCATCTACGACGGCCCGCGGCTGTTCCGGCGTTTCTGTCCGCGCCAGGACAAGGTCTCGCTTACCCTCGAGTTGCCGCATGATCAGCAGCGCAATCTGACGGCCGAGATCGTGGACGCCGACGGCAAACGCGCGGTCACGGGGAGCATCCAGATTCGCGACTGGCTCAACTTCCGCTTCATGTGTTCCGACCGCGGCAATTCGATTACAGACGGCGTATTTACCGATGAAGCCGGCCCTTACCTCAGCGGCCCAACCGCCTCATACCAGCGCAAGATGACGCCCTGGGGTGTGATGGCTGGATACAGCGACCGCAGCTTCAACACCCTCCCGCCCGACTTTGACGGCGGCATGCGGCCGGTGCCCTGCCAGGCAACACCAAACTTCGCAGCCACCGGCTACACGCTCGCTCCGCCGAAGACCACGCTCGAAACGCGCATGGAAGTGCCCGTCTGTTCCCGCGACGGCCTGTTGCAAGATGAGACCCTGGTGGGCTATTTCGCCGGCACCACCAACTCGTGGTCTCCCAAATTGGCGCCGCAGGACATTCAGGGCGTCCGCGTTCGGGTCCGCAACCTGGCTATCACCGCCCGCCCGCACGACGCAGGCGCCAACCTGGTCGAGGGCGCGTTGACTTTTGACCGCCCGCTGCAAATCAATTCGCTCACGGTATTCACGATCTGGGCCACCAGCGCCCCCGGCTATTGCGATCATTATGCGCTCTCGACGCCCGAGACATGTGTAACCGGCCTGGCCGCGGCGGAGCCTTTCAATGCCGCGGGACGGATGGCGCCGGGCAGTTACGCTTGCGTGTTTCCTTCGCTTTGGGGTTCAGGGGGCATCGTTGCCCTGGACGACGGCTACCAGGCGCAGATTTGGTCCAAGGCGCCGACCAACTCGCTGTCCGTCACGCTTGCCGGCCTGCCGCGAAACGTGCAGGCGGGAGAAACGATCTCTTATCGCTACGTGGTCGTGCGCGGCCGTGGGCAGGAACTGCCTAACACCGCTGACTGGGACAGGTTCTGCCAGACCATGGGTTTGCGCGGGAAACCGACCTACGAAGTCAAGGACATCAAGGCCGGGGAGGTGAAGAGCACGCGGTTCTTGCTGGAACTTCTCCCGGCCGACAACGGGTTCGTGGGGACGGTGACGCAGGCCGATCTGCCGATCCGCCTGCCCGTGCGTGTGGCCGGCATGAATCCAAACTGGACGTTCGCGTGGTTCGACCTGGGCCGCAAACAGTGGTTCCCCAGCGCGGTAGACCCGCTGATCCGGCAAGGCTATTTCACGCTCGACACGCGCCTGGGCCCGCACCGTCTCTTCGCGGGCCATCCAGTGCTCGCAAGCAGTCCCGAAGTCCGCATCACCGTGTGCTCAGACGGGCAATCTACAGTCCGGGCGGCGTTGAACAATGTCGGCGACCAGCCGCTGAATTTGACGGTGCGCCTCAATCCCGCGCTCGGCGACGCGCCGCCTCAGCAGCTCGCACTCGATGTGGGCGAAGTCAAGTCCGCTGTCTTCTCCATGTCCGCAAAGTGAAACCTGAAGCGGCCGGAACTCCGCGACGCCCGGAAATCGTTTTTTGCCAGGCCTGCCTGCGCAGCGCGCGGAGATACTCAAGGCTTCAACCGTTGTTCTCTGTGGGTTCTGCGTCTTTGTGGCGGACAAGCGCCTTCATTTTATCTCCGCCCGCACCACCGCAAACTTGGCCAGGTCCGTGTTGCCGCACTGCTTGAGCTTTTCCAGGATGCCGGCCGTCACCGCACGGTCGAGGCCACCGAGCAGGTTCATGCAGGTGCGGAATTCGAGCGTAAAGTGCGCTTGTGCCAGGCCTGCGGCAGCCAGTTCGGGGTTTTACTTGATGAGCGCCTCGATGTCCGGCCGCGTCAGTTCCCGCAAGCGGCCGAAATAAGACCGGAAGCGCTGCCACCCGCACGCCGGTTACTCCCGGCTGTCTTTCTTTGCTTTCACGGGCTTGGCCATGTGGCCAGCCCTTTTGTTTCACCCCATTTCACAAGGAGGCCAAACATGGCCACAACGATCCGTCACGGCGTCAACACCACCACCCTGGACTCACTGGCAGGCAAGACTGTCGGTGAAGTCCGCGAGCAGGTGTCCGAACTGCTCAACATCCCCGAATCCGCCCAGGTGCGCGTCAATGGGGCCCCGGCCAGCGAAGAGGACGTGGTCGGAGAGAACTCTACTGTCGAGTTCGTCAAGGTTGCTGGTGAGAAAGGCGCCAGCAACCGCAACTGAGCACGTGTCAAGCTTTGTCCCCGGTGCGCCAGGTGTCTGCACGGTGCCTGGCGCGCCATTTTCCTGGAGACCCCATGCCGCGTGCAACTCTCGAATGCTCGTGTCTTCAGCGGCTGATTGCCGCCGTCACGGAATACTCCACCCACTGTAGCGTGAACGATGGGAATGTCATGATCCACCTCTCCCACATCCCGGTCGGCATCTTCGGCCTTCGCATCAGCGTTGAGATAGCACTTGGGCCTGGTCACGTGCAAGGTTCTGGGGAGTTGGTGCTGCAGTACCGAATCGTTCGCGTTGCCCGCCTGCCCGGCTGGCTCATTGGCGGGCTGGTGGATTGGATCGCCCGCCACATAAAACATCCGGTCGTCCACCTGGGGCACGGCAAGATCCACATTTTTCTGGACCGCGTGCAAATCGGCCCTCAAGCCCTTACCGGAGTCGTCCAGATCACCGAGTTTCGTGTTCCCGATGGCGGCGCCGCATGTTCACTCACGTTCACCTTGAAGGAGTAACCAAACAATGTCCGCACTGTCTGTTGAACTCAACTGTTTACGAGGGCTGCTGACCCAGTTCGGTTTCACCGAGGTCGGCATGCAGGACGGGCGCCTGCACATGGCGGCGCCCAGCAAGAGGATTACGGTCATCCTCGACCAGCCGCAGTTGAAGGCTGAAGCACGGCTTGGCAATTTCACCGTGGCCGTCGAATCCATCCAGTTCACTAAAGAGGGCATCAACGTCACATTCCACATCCGCTGATGGCCGTGGATGGGACTGTCTCTCGTGTCCAGCCATCGTGGCTGGCACTCTTTACCTCAAACAACTCCTGGCACGCCCCGCCCAAATGCCCTCGTTGGCGGCGTGTGCCATTTTCACAGGAGAACCATCGGCATGACCGCAACCAAGGAAACCCGCGTACTGACCATTGAAGGCGACCTCCTCCGCGTCCAGAGGACGATTATCGAGCGAGAGGTCAAGACCAGCGACTTCATTGCCGAGATTGCCAGAACGCAACCGCTGGACACAGGGCCGCTTCCGCATAGCTGCGTCTGGCACTGCCGAAGGGAAGCAGAGAGGAATAAGATCGTCAGTGTTTACGTGATCGAGCGGCCCGCCGGGATGCAGAAGATCCGCCTCAAGACTTCCGCAGCAACTGCGGACGAAGAGGTAATCAAGGACCTGGCCCTATCCTGGCCCATGACGCTGTGGTTTGTGCGCTGTATGGGCGAGGCGATCCAGGATTTATACTTGGCCTGTATTAAGGCTCCCGTCGCCGAGGATGGCCGCGATGCCGCGCTCCATTGTCTGCTCATGCCCAACCAGCACGACCACGGGCAGGGTCAGGTGTGCCTCGGAAATCTCATTGTGAAGGACGGGCTGCCTCTGGCCAGGCGCATTGAGGATCTGATGCGCGAGACACTGGAGTCGTTGTGGAACTCAGACCTGATGCCGTCCTTTGAAGGCAGTGGCATCTCTGGCCTGGAGAACTGGGCGGAGCACAGCGCCGTAAACTCAGAATTCCACACCCAGATCGCATTTCCTGAACACCGGCGCCAAACGGTTGGCGGCATGCTGGCCTGGCTGCTGGAGAACCCTGAATAAAGGAACCACCGATGACGCCACAGGAGAGCATTACCGCCGCACTGTCCCGCTGTCCGGCTCTGGAAACCAAGTCCTTGGAAGAGTTCCTGGACAGCTTTCTCGACGAGGGCCTGGAAACACTGGCCCAGATGCCCAGCACACCAGGCCAGGTCATGGCCGCGCAGTTCACCCATTACGTCCGCAGTTCTGTGGTATTGGCCGAGTGCCGCCGCAGGGATAGTGCTCAGGCCCAGAGGTTGGGCGAGATAATCATGCGCCTGCCGCCTGTGCGCAAGCGCGCCAAGACCAATCCCCAAGTCAGGAGGGAAGCGCCCGATGGTGCCAATACATCACGTCCCGAAGCCGTCGCAGCCTAACCAGAAACCGGCGCTTCCCCAGGATGCGCTGTGTTATCTGGTCGGCAGCAACGGAGTCTTCAAACAGGTTCACAATGAGTTTTATTCGGTGCGCCTGAAGGTGGGCGGCGTAAGCGGCCTGGCCGAAGTGGGCGAGATGGCCAGCTTGCATGTGCCCAAACTGTCTACGGCCATGTTTCGCCAAGTGGAAGCGTTCTTCATCGCCGTGTACCAGAAATATAGCAGCGAGGCCGTTGTCCTGCTGCTGGCCAGTCCCACTGCGGGGGAGTGGCGTATCGAAGTCCCGCCACAGGAG
>JBEKKG010000131.1:0-11571 GCA_050010835.1 Planctomycetota bacterium | reverse complement strand
GCCAGGAACCTCGCATGGTCCGTCGCGAACGAGTGCATTACCCCACCCTCAAAACCACCCGCGCGGAATGGAGGGCCGCCAATGGCATCGCCGCTTAAGGAAGCGCCATTCGGGACAGTCACGCAATTCTGGGACAGGTGTTGAAATGAGATGTGAAAGAGAGATGTCATGGAAAAGACCCGTCACTGTCCCTGTATCTCCTGTATCTCACAGCGGTAGAAGAGCTGCATGGCGTGCTTGGCTGAGTAGGGCAAGGGAAAGGACTCTTCGGTGAATAGATGCGTAGTCTGTCCCCGTATCCCCCCGTATCCCCGTATCCAGCGCCCTCTGCGTCCTGCGGTGAATAATGCGGGCCAATGCCTATCAATCACTTTTCCGGCTTTCCTGTGGAACAGGCTTCTGCACCCCCGTCACGATTGAGTACCCAATGGCAAAAGCCGCCAACAGGAACATGAGCACCGCGATGACGGCCAGAATAATCAAGCGGCGCTTCTCGCGGGCCGCTTCCGGGTCAGCGAGCAACTGCGCGTCCGCATCATCGCTGGTCAGGCTGCGGCTGGTCGTGCCGACGTAGGGCTGCAGGTTCTGCCAGCTCTGCGTGACGCTGACAATCTTCGTGTTTACTTTCTCCTCAAAGTCTTCCCCGGGCGCCACCCAGCCGAGGGCCTGTTTGACCAGATCCACGGTGCGCGTGGCGGATTCGAGTTTGTTCCGCAGTTCCGGGTCTTTCCCCAGACGCTCTTCAAACCGCAGACGCTGTTCCGGCGGCATGCGGCCATCCAGGTACGCGTCTACCAGCAGTTCCTTGTCCTGCACTTCTTCAGCCGGTTCAGTCATAGGCCTGTTCCCTGCTTGGCAGCTCTCACTTAGGTAACAGTTCAGTCTCCGAGCCGCGCGCGTAAGCAAGCGGCAATGTCCGCTCCCTCACGGTCGCGGCTCGGACTGAACGGTCTCTCACTTTTCCGGCTCCACAAACCTGGCCAGTTTTTCCCGCAGCAGTTTGTGTGCCCGGCTCAGCCGGCTGGTGACCGTGCCCAAGGACACGTTCAGCACCTCGGCAATCTCCTCGCAACTCAGCCCGTTGACATGCCGCAAAATCAGGGTCACGCGGTACTCTTCCCCCAGGCTGTTGATGGCGCTGAGGATGCGGCTGCGCAATTCCTCGTGGGCCACGCGTTCCATGGCGTCATCCTTCCTATGGCTCTCCAGGATGATCTCGCCCTGGCTGTCCTTCATGCCGTACACTTCCAGCGGCACGGTGCGCGACTTGTTGCGCAGGTAGTCAATGCAGACGTTATGGGCGATGGAGAGCAGCCAGCCGGAAAATGCGGATGGGTTTTTCAGGTGCGCCAGCGACTGGAACCCGCGCACGAAGGTTTCCTGCGCCAGGTCTTCGGAAGTCTCGCGTTGCGCCACGCGGCTGTAACAGTACGTCGTCACCAGGCTCTTGTAGCGCCGCATCAACTCGTTGTAGGGCTGGTGCGCGCCGCGCAACGCCGCTTCGACAAGCTCACTGTCGGAGCGGAGCATACTGGTACGTGTGGTGATCTCACCGGCCACAATGCAGGCGCCTCAGCCCTGGTGCAAACCTGCCGTGATTGTAACCGAAGCACAAGGCGCGCAACAAGTCCAAAGACGAACTTGACTTCTTCCTATTGTAGCGCAGACTTCCAGTCTGCCGTATCGCGGGCTTCCAGCCCGCAAACCGTCTCTTGCACCTCGCGCCGCCCCGAGCTATCCACGCCCTGCCGACTGGAAGTCGGCGATACAGCAGGTTGGAAACCTGCGCTACGGCGGCTCGGCATCCGCTCTCAGCGGCATCCATCCTTCTTCCTGCCACAGGCTGGAAGAATCGCCGCAATGCACTCATCTGGATTTCTAACCGCGGAGGACGCCGAGAGGCCCAGAGGTGCTTGATGCAAACAGAGACGCGCGCTTTTATATGGCTCCCCGAGATGGATTCGAACCATCAACCCTGTGATTAACAGGGGTATTTTGGTAAACCGACAAGTCCAGACAGAATCGCACAACTTCACCCGCGCAAACGAGATAGCACAGGAATCAGTTGAACAGCCCAAGACAGCTTTAGACAGCTTTAGACCAACGAGTGGCCCCCATTGTGGCCCCCGTTGCATGAAAACGCCACGTGACGTTGAGCACGTAATCGAAATCATACGCCGCCGCTGGTCTGGGATGTCGAAGCGGCGCCAGGACGCGATCCTGAAACTCCTGGGGGAACGGCCATGAGAGTCAGCTAAAAAGTGCCGCCGAAATTGACTGACGATATTCCAGTGCCGGGTCGCCGGCGGTCAGGCGCGCGTGGGCAACGCGCCAGGCGAGATCAATAGTGTAGAAAGGAGAACAGCAATGGCTAAGCGGAGTTCGCGGCTCTTTAATGAGGAGTTGCTGATGGCATTGGTGCCGCCGGATGCAAAAGAGTTTGTGCATGATCTTTTTCAATGTGGCAAGGATATAAAACAAATCTTGTCAGAGGAGGCCACGGCTTGCGGCCAGATGCAAGGGAAAGGGAAACCGAAACCAAACCTGCGCGCGAAGTACCGGATGGCCCTTCTGGTGCGCGGGTTCCTAGACCGTTACGACGAAGGAGGCGAGCTTCTTGACGATGCCCTGGAAATGTTGATGCGCGTGACGGGTCTCCCCCGCAAGGAGCTCCGGCGCCTAGCTGAGTACGGATGCAAGAGGGCTGAGGAAGCGGAGGCCGATATTCGTGAGGGATGGCCCTGGGAAGTGGTGTCGCAGCCTTGGCCGCCCGATGAACGGGTGTTCAGACTGGGCATCTAACTTCGCCGCTTCCCAACCTGGCAGCCCCCGGTGTACGAAGCGCAACGGCTTTGATTTCAGGCTCGCACTCATCCCTAAGCCGGCCTTGTTGCTGCTCGGTCTGTGTCGTCTAACTGATAGCGAGAAAAGGAAAGCACCAGGCCGCCCCTGGGATGGGGGCGGCCTGACTGTACAGCTTACTTTGCGCTCTGTGCTTTCCGCCTCAGTTCTCGCAGCGCGGCCTCAGCGAGAACACCGGCTGCTGCTGCAGCAGCAGCGAGCAGAGCGCGCTTGAGCAATTCGGCAATCATAGGCATCCTTCTCCTTCCCTCCTGGGTTTCTTGATTTCCTTGGTGAAAGTCGAGCCAGTTAGAGCCGGCTACGCGGACTGCCGGCTCTTCAGATCATCAATAAGGCGGCTGGCATCTTTTACGTGCAGTTGACTGGCATCCGTCACGTTGTAGTCGGCCAGGACGGTGTTCATGTCTAGATTCAGGCTCTTGCAGATGGCGAAAATGGCCCGGCACTGCGCTTCCGTGGCTCCGGTTCTGCGGCCATTGCCACCATTTCCGCCGTTACCGCCGTTTCGCGGTGACTGATCACACGGCCGCGACCGACAGAAGAAATTGCACCCACTGTTTCCACCCGCCAATCCTCCGGGATGACGCCCACCTCGGTCTGTCTATAGCCTTTCTTCTTCTCGAATCCCGGCAGGCGTATCTTTCCAGCGAGGAGCTGCTGCATGGTGGCTTGTTTGAGGTCGCTCTTCTTGGCGATGAGCTGCTCCAGCGCGTCGATCAGCGCATCCACATCCCTCAAGGCCCCCGCGATGGCGCGTTGTTCATTGACGGTTGGAGGAATCCTGACCGTCAACGAATGAAGATCGTTGCGGTTGACCCCAGGAACGCCGCTCTTACCGCTGTGTGATTGGAAGTCAATTGTGCGTAGCAGATAGGCGACGAACAGCGGATCATTACTGTGGAAATCCTTGACGAACAGCGTAGTATTGTGAGGCCAGTAGTCCTCTTTGATGAAGAAGACCTCACCGATTGTGCCGTAGCGCCCCGTAACTACGCCTGGCCCCTGCTCTCGCGCTTCGGAGTGGGTGTCGGTGACTCCGGTCGAGGTAACAACGGGAACTGAACCTTGTTTTCTTGCCCTGTATGGAAGATCGTAGCCACGCTGTAGAGTAGCAACTTGTCCCAAGTCTAACTCTCTCCAATCAGCAGTCACCATACCGCCCCCATCTTCTTGAGGTGTTCATCCACACGGGCGGCGAGGGTCGCGATTTCGCTGGTGAGCTTCGGGAGCGGGGTGGCATATCGTTCGGCCAGTTGGCGGATACGCCCGGTGAGCGTCTGCGACACGCGATCCAGTTCGCCCTGCACGGCAGCGGTGAGGGTGGCCAGCCACTTGTCGTCCACCACCAGCGTCTTGATCTCATTCTCGGTGAGCTTTCCATACTGCGCCGCGACCTTGGCCATGAGCGCCTCGTGCGCACTCTTAACCTTCGCGCTGGTCGCCGCCTCTTTCTCAATGAGAGCCAGGTAGTCGTTCAGCACCTTGCGCTCATCTGCGGCTTCCACGTCGCCCTTGATCTCCTTCAGCCGCGCGGCTACCGATACCTTGGTGAGCTTGTCTTTTTCGTTCTTTGCCGCTTCCAGCAGCCCCTCCTCGCCGCTTTGCTCCTCTGCCATTTCCTCCATCGCCTGCTCTATGGCCGCGACCTCGGCTTCCAGCTTCTCAATGGCAGCCTGGTCGGCGGCGAAGTAGCGGGCAATGACCAGGGCGGGCGGGATCAACTCTGCCTTGTACTTCAGCTTGCCGACGGTGAAATCGGGCTTCTCCTTAGCCTTCTTGTCTTTGTCGTCGATGATGAGCCTGGGCTTGGCGGCTTCGCGCCAACTGTCGCTCACAAGCATGTACACGTCGTCCTGCATGGTCTCGCCCCAGTAGTCCATGAGGTGCTGGTACATGTCGTAGGGGTCGAGCAGCCGGGCTTTCTCAAAGGTGTCGAGCAAGTCCTCTGCGAGAGTTTCTATGAGCGCCTTGGGTTTGCCGCCTTTGGCGATGCCCTTCAGGCGTGGGGTGTTGACCGTCTTCCACTTTGCGAAAATCTTGGTCACGGACTCGTTAAAGGCGGTGAACTCCGCGTGGCCGAAGATAGTGGCCTTGATGTCCGCGACGGCCACCTTGAGTTGGCAGTAACCGGGGCGGTCGGCCTTCTTAAACAGCGCGGCGCGCACACTGGGGATGACCTGCCAGTAGCGTTCCAGCGCGTCAATGTCGCGGTTGGGGATGCCGCCGCGCAGGTGGCCGTCAATGTCCTGCAAGTCCTCCAGCGTGGTACTGTCAATGTAACGCGGGAGGTTTAGGTTGAAGTCGTTCTTCTGGTCGCTGATCTCCGCCAACGACACCATGCGCGAGTAGCGGGGTATTTCGGCCAGGCGCGTGAAGGCGTCCACGATCTTGTGGATGTCCTGGTCGCGTAGGCGGTTCTTGTTGCCGTCTTTGATGAATCCCTCTGAGGCGTTAATCATGAAGATGCCCTTGCGGGCGGCGGCGTTTTCCTTGTCCAGCACAATGATGCAGGCGGGGATACCTGTGCCATAGAAGAGGTTGGGCGGCAGGCCGATGATGCCCTTGATGTAACCGCGCTTTACGATCTCGCGCCGGATGTCGGCTTCCGCACCACCACGGAAGAGAACGCCGTGGGGGAGGATGATCGAACCTTTGCCCGTGCTCTTCAGCGAGGCGAGGACATGCAGCAGGAAGGCGTAGTCGCCATTCTTCTTAGGCGGAATGAGCGTCAGGTTGCCGAACTTGAATCGCTTGAACTCGTCTTCGCTGGGATTGAGACCGTTGCTCCACGCCTTATTGGAGAACGGGGGATTAGCAACAACGAAGTCGAAGGTCTTGAGGCCCCCGGTCTTGGCGTCCTTGAAGTGCGGGGCTGAAAGTGTGTTGTCCTGCCAGATTTCCGCCGTGGGGCAGTCGTGCAGAATCATGTTCATCCGGGCCAAAGCCTTGGTGGGGTTGTCTTTTTCCTGCCCGTAGAGGGCCAAGTCGAGGCCGGTGCGGCTCTTGGCTTCGTCGTGGGCTTTGAGCAGCAACGAACCGGAGCCGCAGGTGGGGTCATAGATGGTCTGGCTGGCGCTCGTGGCCGCCCCAACGCCGATCACCTGCGCCTTGATGCGCGAGACTTCCGCCGGGGTATAGAACTGGCCTTTGCTCTTGCCGGACTCAGTGGCGAAGTTGCGCATCAGATACTCGTAGGCATCACCCAGAAGGTCGTCGCCCTCAGCGCGGTTGCCGCCGAAGTCCAGGTCCTCAAAGATGGCAACAAGCTTGGAGAGGCAGTCAACCATGTCTTTGCCCTTGCCCAGTTTGTCTGCGTCGTTGAAATCGGCCACGTCAATCACGCCCTTGAGGTCATTGGCCTCAGCAAGTTTGCCGATGATTTTGTTTATCTTGTCGCCGATTTCCTTGTCGCCCTTGAGCGAGGCCATATCCACGAAGCTGCCGCCCTTGGGCACGTCAAGCAGGTAGCCCTTCTGGCTGGCCGCCTTGTCGGAGACGTACTTCATAAACAGCAGAACCAGGACGTAGTCCTTGTACTGGGAGGCATCCATGCCGCCGCGCAGTTCATCGCAGCTCTGCCATAGGGAGCTGTAGAGTTCGGATTTCCGAATTGCCACTCAACACCCGCCTTTCTTTGCATACAGTTTGGGGACCAAGCCGCCGCGCCGCAGCACCGTAAATGGCAGGATCACGTCCGGGTACTTGCCCCGCTTGAAGTCATCGCGCAGCACCTCGTCCGCAACTGACCAGATGAAGTTGACCTTCGAGCCGAAATCCTGGTTCACGGTGCAGCCCTGCCTCCGGGGACGGTGCCGCCAACTGCAAATACGCCAGATCACAAGCAGTGTGCATCAGTTGTGGGCGTGCGCAAGTCAATGTTTCCGGCCAAGGGTAACTGGATGAGGCACACTAACGCTCCGGCCAGGGCACCCCTAAAATTACCCTTCCTCCAGCGTTATCATTCCCTGGAGACCGGCTGGCTGTCAGCAGACTGCCCGATTTCCACACCAAGAACGCCGGCATGGGGCCGACATGTGGTATAGTAGAGGGGGTGCGTCATGTTCCAGAAAATCAAGGCCATGGAGTGGAACGACTGGCTGCACTTCATGTGCTGGACCAGTCTGATCATTACCTTCATCCTGACCACCTGGTGGATGACACTGATCCTGTGGGCCTATCAGTGGGCCTGTTGGTGGGGGTGGGTGGCCTATGAGGAGAAGCGCCACCCAGTGGAGACCAAGGCGTTTTTCGAGCGCATGAAAAGGAAGGCGCTGGAAGAGCGGATGCGGAAGCAGTGAGGCTGTGGTGGCCCGGTGCCTGTATGGTGCCGGGCCAGGGCGCGTTTCTTTTTTCATATCAGCCAGCTTGACATGCGGGACTGGTGGCCATGAACTGGAACGACGCCAGTTTCAGCACTCTGGGATCTCAACGGCCCCGCGCCAATGCGTCATCCAGAACGGCCAGCCAGGGATTGAGCATCATCAGCGTGGCGCGGTCGGCCCTGGACATAACGCTCTGGAAACGCCGCTCTGCCTGCCGCCTGAGAAACGCAACCGGATCAGGTGTGGTTGTGGGCAGCAAGTCAGCCACTGGTACTTCGAGGGCCGTGGCCAGGCGCTCCACCAAGTCAATCCCTGGCGCGGCCTCTGCACGCTCCAGCCGCCCCGCGTAGGGCACGCTGATCTCCGCGCGCTGAGCCAATTCCTGCTGTGACAAGCCCCGCGAACGGCGCAACTCCCGCAGCTTCCCCGCAAACAGGTTCACGATCTCCGCGTGCCGCGTCTTCGGGTTTCTGACTCGTAAGCGTTTCCTGGCCATAGGATGCCCCTTTACTTCATCGCCAAAAAGCCAGGTGAGAAGCAGATACAGAAAGATAGTGCCACAAATACTCTTGTATCTCATAACAGGCGCACTACAGTCCAGGACAAAGACAGGCTGTTCGAGTGAGCCAATCTGCGATCCGGTATCAGGAGGCAGGGCCATGGCTGAGCAAATGCAAGAAACTGATGAAGCCAAACACACCCAGGACGCTGGCGAGGAAGAACACTCTGCCGTGCCCCCGGTGAGAACTTGGTGAGCGGCGGTTTGGTGCGGCGCTCATTCACTTCTAAGGAGGACGCGATGAAAACGTGTCAGGAGAAAGCCAGAGAGTACGTTCACATGGCAGCGGCAGGTGGCGCCGTGCTCGCCCCAATACCTGTACCAGGCATGGGTACGACCGGCCTTGTCGTCCTTGAGGCTACTCTGATCTACTGGATCGCCAAGATTTACGGCGAGACACTCGAAGCCAAAGCTATCGCCTTGGTTGCGGCCACGCTGGAGGTTGGAAGCTTGGGTGTCAAAGTGGTTGTGCTTGAGGGGTTGAACTTCATTCCTGTCGCGGGGTGGATCCTGAAAGCCCCCGTTGCCGCTGGGATAATCGAAGGTCTTGGTGACCTCGCCATCCGCCATTTTGAGGACAAGTATCCGGGCAAATTGTACACGGTTGACCCGGAAGTGGAGAAGGAGACCAGGAAGGGGAAGTGATCCCCAAGCGTCACTGCATCATCAGCGGCCATCGGGCAGAACCCATCAACATCTTCCATAGGAGGGGTACGAACATGGTGAGACCATCTTTCGTTTCAGCCTGGTGGTTGTGCGCCATCACCGGGGCTTTAGTGCTGCTTAGTGCCGTGGCGGAGGCGTCCGCGCCGGCAATCACCTTTGACTCTCCCCGTGGGGGCGAGGTTTACGCCATTGGGCAGAATCAGGCAGTCAGCCTCGACCCCAAGACCAAGTACAAGTCCGTGAAGATTGAACTGAGCACGGACGGAGGGACGACGTTCGCCCTGCTGGGCACTATTGACAACAGCACCAAGGATGCCACCAAGCGCAATGTCCTTGTCTATACGGTCGCAGGCCCGGCCTCAGTGAACTGCCTGGTGCGGGCCACGGCTTCGACCGGAAAGGCCACCGTAACGTCCTTGTCTTGGCCTTTCACCATTAGCACAGCTTCGGGCGCGCCGCCTCAAGCCAGCATCACCTCGGCGGCCCTGGCCCCGCAAGCCATCACCAGCACGGCCATAGCTCCACAAGCCGTGGACACCCCAGCGCTGGCCAACGGCTCCGTGACGACCCCTATCCTTGCCGATGGCGCTGTGACGAACCCTAAGATCGCTGCCCAGGCTGTCACAAGTACCAATGTAGGCTCTGGGGCCGCCTCACCCGGCATGGTCTTGCAGGCCGATGGCAATGGCCACGCAATTTGGGCAACAGTCGCCGGGGTTGATCCGGCTAACCCAAGCGCCGCAGCCAGTATTATTACAGCGCTCAATAACAACTCGGCTGGTGCCCTCAATCCCAACGTCCTTCAAGGGAATGCCGCTGGTGGCACGGTGACCCTGGCCGGCAATGCCTCTATCGCTGGCACATTGAACGCCACAGGCAACACAACGTTGGGTGGCACACTGGGCGTGACGGGCGCGACGACCCTCAGTAACCTCGCGGCTGGGGTTGTTCATAGCAGTGCAGCGGGGCTGTTGACTTCATCGCCGGTGGCTCTTTCCTCTACGGATGTCAGCGGCATCCTGCCGGTGGCCTACGGCGGGACAGGTGTGGCTACGGGGCCTGTTCTGTTGGCCCCCGCTGCGTCGCAAATGGATGGCACTACGAATTCCAGCATCCTCATCAACAAGACCGCGACAGGCAATCTGCTCCAGTTGCAGAAGAACGGGGCTAATAAGTTCGTCGTGGACAATGGCGGCAACATCACCACTGCGGGGAACATTGCCAGTATTGGAGTGTTCAGCGGCAATGGCTCCGGGCTGACGGACCTTTCGGGGGCGAACGTCACAGGGAACATACCGGGCAACGCGGCAAGCGTGACGGGAATGGTGGCAGTTCTCAATGGCGGGACGGGGCTTTCCTCGGCGGGCACGGCTGGGAATGTGCTGCGTAGCGATGGGGTCAACTGGACCAGTTCGGCAATACAGCTTTTGGACCTGCCGATCAACGCTTTGGTCAACCCACTGCAAGTTGCCATTCTGCGCTGGTATCCGGCAGTCCAGACGGGGCAGCAGATATCCATAGGCACACAGCCTTTGGGTTTGGCGTTCGACGGAGTTTGCCTCTGGGCAGTGAACCAAGGTTCGAACACCGTAACGCCGTTCGACCCCACTGTAACTGGCTCAGGCCCCACATCTGCCGTGGGCACCAACCCCTATGGCGTGGCATGCCAAAGCCCGTACATTCTCTGGGTGACGAACCGAGACTCGAATAGCGTAACAAAACTGGGCGGTGGTGGGGGTACATTCGCCGTGGGCAGCAGTCCTACTTTCGTCGCTTTCGACGGGACGAACATCTGGGTGGCGAATTCTGGGTCTAATAACGTCACGAAGCTGCTGGCCACTGATGGCAGCCTTGTGGGCACGTACCCCGTGGGCAACAGCCCTTACGCGGGAACGTTGGGCGGCATAGAAATGGGTATGTCCGGGCAATTAAAAACCCAATCCGGAACATATCGGAATTAACTGTCCTCAACGAGGTTATGAGACTTTTCCAGCTTTTTTTGCGGAGAGGCAAGTGTACAATTCAGATCCCGTGTTTTGGGCACCAGAACAGCCATGCCGAAGAAGGCCAAAAATGACAAGTGCCTGACCCTGCATGACTTACACGAATAGCACCTTTTCACAGCCGCATATATACATATCGCATTGTGTGAGACTTGCACTCCTGTTACACCCCGTTCGTCACTCCTCTCAACTGACCCCCAACAGAGCCCGGCGACCAAGTGCGGGGCGTCAACTCCACACACCCACGGCAGTTCTGACGCATGAAAAACCAATTGAAAACCATTAAACGAGACTCAAAAAAACTGATGATTTTTGACTGCGTGCGTAGGGCATTACGGAAGCCATGTTTTTGATTAGTCCGCTCTCGCGCTTGCCTGCCCTCCAGTCTCGGCGAAATCCTATGCACAATGTAGTGTACCGGCTACTTTCTATTATACGTTAGATAATATCAACGAGTGTCACAACATAAGGAATAAGCGCTTCCAGGAATGTCATTTTCAAGCGTTTCGTGGGGCCTGCACGGGGCTATTCTGGGGCCGGCCTGACAATGTGCGGTTGCGGGGTCAGATGCGCTGGGAGGGCGTTGTAGGCCAAATCTGGGGTATGTGATTGGGGGGGCTATATCAGAGAGTTGCTGGCCACCATGCCTGGGATGCACACGGTGGCCAGCACGATGAACACCTAGGGAAATTGTTCCCTGTAGCTCGGCCGGCCCGGCGGGGGCATGGCAGGACTGGGAGCCGTGGCGGGCCTGGGAGCAGGCAGGTTGGCCGGTGGACTGTCATCGCCCAGGTCAAACTGGATTGCCTCATCATCTTTGCTGTTGGACTTGCCGTTTGAGACGCTGAACTGGGCGTCAACGCAGACGGCGAGCTGTGTAAACAGTTCCAGCACTTTCTGGTCGATCATCTGTGGAGTTGCGGCCTGCTCCAGCTCAACAGTCACTTCGCAACCGAACTCCAGGTTGGAGAAGGGCCTGTTTGGAATAGGCAGCTTCTTGCCGCACCGCGCTGTAATTGTGGTCATGTGGATCCTCCTAACCCGACCTTCGCACTTTGCCTCGTTTTTGAGAAAAATCGAGACGATTTGGCCACGCAAGTCCTTATATATCAACGAAACGGTCGCCGAAAGTGTGTGTGGTGGAGACCTACCCCCTTGC
>JBEKKG010000130.1:0-11591 GCA_050010835.1 Planctomycetota bacterium | reverse complement strand
CGCAACTGGCCTTGCCGGAAGGCCAGCGTGTCGCCGACGTTCATGAACTTCTTGAAGTCGTCGAGTTTCAGCGCGGCGGTCTCCTCATCGTAGCCGATGATCAGATGCCGGTTCTCCCCCTCATCGGGGCAGAGTTGGCGGTTGAGCTGGTCGCGCACGTCGGCGGCGGCATTGACGTTGGAGACGAACGGGTTGGTCCCCGCCGTGCCCACCAGGCCGGAGACTTTCTTGTAGAGCCCCAGCAGGTCGCTGCTGAGCTGGTTGGCCAAGGCGCGCGCCTGCTCCTTGATCTGGCCCGGCAGAACGTTGCGCGTGAGCAGCAGAGTGCTGTCGCGCGTGGTGAGGCTGAACGGATCCGCGCGCTTCCACTTGTCGAGCGTGATTTTGCTCTTGTTGATCGGCGTATCCACCGCTTCAGGCGGCGTGGCCGACGGCACGACGTCCGAGGTCCCCACGCGCGTGGGCCGGGTGATGATTACGTCCTGTCCTACCTGCGCGGCGGCGCCGTCGAAGTCCTTCTCGACCAGGTGCGCCAGAGGGCAGGCCTCGCGCAGCACCATTAAAGCGCCGGCCATGATGCGCGGCATCAGTTCACTGTCGTACGTGTTGGACATTGTCTCTTCCTTTCTCCTTGCGGCTGTCCCTAGTCCCTTGTCAGTTGCCTGTTCTCACTTGCGGTGGCAGCGGTTACGCCACCACCCTTACCTTGCCCGCGATGATCTCCGCGGGGTCCACTCGGCCCTCGCGCAGGTCTTTGCGCGATACTTCCCGCGCGGAGCCGGCGGGCTGGAAGCTCGTGCCCCCTGTCGCGCCGCTGCCTCCTGAAGGTCTGGCGCGGACCCAATGTGCCTTGCGCCGCGCCAGGTCGCTCACCGCCTCCTCCAGGCTCAGGCGCCTTTCCACTTCGACGCCCGCAACAATTTCCCGCGCGGCTACGCTGCAGCGCCCATCCTGCTCTCTGACTTGCCCGGCCAGTTCGCGCACGGCATCCTCGGCATCGAACCAGTCCACTTTGGCCACCGCCGCGCGCAGCGCGCTCAAGCGCCGTTCCGCCGCCAGTTTCTCCTCGCGGTCCTTGACGGTCGCGCTCAGGTGTTCCATCTTGCGGCTTTGTTCAGCCAGCCGTTGCTGCAGCTCGCTAAGTTGCCGTGCATAGTCGGGAGCGTCAGTCTTGCGCGTGTCCTGAGCGTCTCCCGCTTGTATGCCACGGGCAGCTTGCGCATTCTGTTCGCTGCCCGTCTGAGAATCGTTGTCCATGTCTTGGGTTCCTTTCGCTTTCCTATCTATCTAATACGGCTGGCGCTGAAAAAGTTTGGTTTGGGACTACGCGTTCAGCGGCGCCCCAGCGCAGCCAGCTCGCTTTTCACTTTGTCCCACAGTTCCTGGCTGGGGTTGCGGATCCATGACAGGAACATTTTCTCCAGCGTCGCCGCGACCGCGCTGTGCAGGCCGTATTGCGCGAAGAGGGGCAGCAGTTCCTTGCCTGTCCCCAATGCAAACTCCGGCCCCTGAACGTCGAATGTATCGGGCATGTGGAAGGAGACAGCCTCTGGGAGCGCCGGCGTCCCGCCGGCCCTGGAAGTGCCGGCGGGGACGCCGGCGCTCCTAGCGGTCATTTCCAACAAGCGCTGAAAATTCCTCTCCAGGCACGCCGCCAGCAAGTGCAGCACGCGTTCCTCCCCGGTCTTGAAAGCCCACGCTCGGGAGATGCCGGATTGCTCAACCGGGCCGGCAATGCCCACGGTTTCACTGCGGCTGCTCTGGTCCTTGGCGCGCTGCACCATGCGCTCGTATTGTGCCGCCAGACGGTCGGAGGCCGTCGGGTCAAGCTGCGTGAAACTCAATTCCTCGGAGCGTTCTGTCGCACTTCCAAGCTGCAACACCAGGAAGCGGGACGCCCCCAGCCCAATGTCGGCGACGGCCTCCTCGTCGCGGTTCGTCTTGAATGTGAGCAAGGGGACCATCATGTGCAGCAGCCACATCAACTCGCTGAGCACCCGCGTGGCGGCCAGGTCCGCCTCCGCCACGCCGCGCAGGATGGAGCGTCCCAGGCCATCTCGCCCTGGAAAGGGATGCAGAAACACAAAGGGCACTGCAGGCAAGCCTTCCGCATCCACACAGCCATGTGCGACCGGCGGCCTGGCCGAGACCACAAACGCATGCGGAGGCGTGCCGAAAGGATGTGAATGCTCTCCCGGCTGCTCGTGGTCTTCAGCTCTGTGTGCGCCTGTGCTCAGCGCCAGTGTCAAGGAATTGTCCCGGATCTCGTAGGCGGCGATCTTCTCCCTGTCCGCGATGCGCACGATCTTGACCGGCGCGGGCGCGGCATCCCAGGACGATTGCGCGGAACTCTCTTCGAGCAGCTTGACCCACAGCAGGCCGCGCGCATTGCTGGCAAAGTCCAGGATTTGGGGCGCCGAGTATGCCGCCCAGAGCGGCCGCCCCAGGTGCCGCGTGGCCACCTCGGCCACGCTCACCTCGCGCCCGCGCAGGTCCTCGGGCAAAGGCGCGCGGTCCAACAGCACCCCCGCGAAACCGTGTATCTGGACCAACTCCGCGGTCTTGACCACCACATCCAGAATGCTCGCCCCCGCGGCGGTGGCACTGTCTTCAAACCAGGCCAGCGGCCCGGGGAGCGTGATCTTGGGACTCTCCCGGAAGAGCGCGCCCTGGCGGGCCTGGAGCACGCCGGGCGTTTCGAAGAAACAGGGCGTCATGTCCAGCCGCTTGGAATACTCCTCGGGATGCTCGCTCAGGTTCCTGGGAAGATAGCGTGACTGCCGCCGCCCGCCAAGGGTGTCGGATTGGGTGCGCCCTTTAATGGCCCGCGGCCCGGCCAGCACGTCCTCAACGGCACGCCAGTCCTCCACTAGCTCCCACGCGCCGCTGCTCCGCGCCAGAAGCTTGTCTGCAAAGTCGTCGCTGCTCATCATGGCTGCTCCTTGCTTCTTACTACGGTTGCGGCGCTTCAAGCACGGAAGCCGTCTCACGTAGGACAGGCATCCTGCCTGTCCCGGACAGGCTAGAAGCCTGTCCTACGCCCGCGGCAGAGTTACCCGAAAAACCAGGGCCGCCGCATTCGCTCCACTGAGAAATCCATTCGCGGCGCCTTGACAGGCTTGATCTCCGGCAGTCCCGCGGGCGCCTCGCCCGTCCTCCCCGTGGCAGTGATCAAGGCATTCACACGGATGATGCCTTGCTTGACGTCAGAGCCTGTGCCGCCGCCCAGCGAGAGGGCAGGTACGCTTTGAATACCCATCTGGCAAAGCAGGGTTATCGAGTCCGGCCGGCTGCGGTCGGCCACGGTTGTCTCGAAATGTTGTCCCCCGGAAAATTCGTTGATCCGTTGCGCCAGCATGGGCAAAGAGAGCCCTTTCCCAGCCGAATCGGGTTCATACATTTCGCGATAGACGTGTACGTGCCCCCGCAGGCCCTTCCCCCCGGCTGTGACAATCAGATACCGCAGTGCGTCCGGCGCGTGGTTGTCTTCGTCTTTGGGGCAATCGTTCTCCCCATAGCTGTAGGCGAGCATTTCTCTGATTGTGTTCCGGCAACTCGGATCTATCGTCAATCCGGGCGGGTCTCCCGGAACCACACAAACCCACAGGCACACGAACGGATCCACGCCGCCAAAATCTATCGCGCGGTAATGCTTCCATTCGCGCGCGTGCGGTGTGCTGACGTCAATGGTCCGCACAAATGTTTTCCCTGCGTCGCCGTAAGCCGAGAATAGCGGATATACTCTCCCCTCCGCCTGCTCAAAGGCTTCCTCCGCTATGGCGGGATACTGGCGTTTCAGGTATACCGGATCCCCTGCATTGGCTTCCCCTTCGTGCCGGCGCCATTCAGCGGAGCGGCCGGGGCGCGCGTTCCATGCGAAGAACAACGGCAGGAAGGAACGCCAGACGGCAGGCGGAGCTTGCGCGGCTGAAGTCCCTCCTTTGTGCTCTCCCCTGGCCTTGATTTCCGTCCAGGCGTTATTCCACATGCGCCAGAAGTGCCCGGCCGGTCCGTTGCTGGTGGAGAGCACCACGGCCTGTCCGCCTTCTGTTTCCAGGGTCGGCCTGGCGGCATTGAGTATCTTGGAGAGCAGGGCGATGTGCGCCGCCTCGTCCACGATCAGCAGATTGGCGCTGACCGAATGCGCGGCCCGTTTTGTCGCGGCCAGCGCCCGAATGTACGAGCCGTGTTGCTCCGCGTTGAATTCCAGGCGCGACTGGTTGTCCCGGGTGCGCGGCAGGCGCCAGGTCTCGGGCAGGTTTTCTTGGATGAAACGGCAGCGGTCCAGAAAGTCCGCGGCGTATTCCTTGTCCTGAAAGAAGACGAGCACCCGGCGGCGCGGCTGCAAAGTCATCCACACCGCGTAGGCCGCGAAGAGCCAGGTGAAGCCGAGCTGCCGCGCCTTGAGTATCAACAGCCAGCGCCCTTGGGCAAGGAGCTCAATCGTCTTTTCCTGCGCTGCCCAGGGTATGAAAGGCACCGTGGCATGAGTGTTCGCATCCTCGATCTTCGCCTCCGTCAGGAAGGCATGAAAGCCCTGTTCCCACGGGGCCAGGGCCGTTGGACTGCCGCTTGGGGATTGAGGATCGCTCATTGGCTTCAATAGAGTCCTGTGAAGTCGTCCAGTTCTGGGAGCGCCGGCGTCCCGCCGGCACTGTTCCGTAGGACAAGCTTTCCAGCTTGTCCGGGCAAGCTGGAAAGCTTGCCCTACGTGGCTTCAATAGAGTCCTGTGAAATCGTCCAGTGGCGCGGCCCTGCGGTCGAGCGCGTCGCGGCTGGAATGCCACTTGCGGAAGGCGTCCTTGAGGCTCTGGAACGCGGCATTCTCAGCGTACTCGCCAAAGCTCTTCGGCCCGGGTTTCCATTTCCGCACCCGGTGCCAGAGGCCGGGCATGAGCCGCGAGATGAGTTCCTCGCGCATATCCGGATGCGCTTTCGGGCAGGTTATCTTCACCGCCTTCTTTGCCTTCCTCAGGCAGATCCGTCCCTTCCTAGTTAGTCCCAACATTGGATCCTCCTTTTTCCACAGATCGGAAATTTGACGCGCTTAATTCACCACAGAGACACAGAGGCACAGAGAACAATGGGAAGACGGGAAGCCCGTGGCGCGAATGCCATGACCGCACTCTTGCGCTGCCGGGCGCCTCTATCTCCTAATACGGTTGGCGGCTTGTGTGGGGGTTAAACGACATTGTGTCGGTTAACCCCCCGTTTCAATTCGCCTCTGTTGACGGCTCGGCCTCATCCGTGGCTACTCTGGCAGGCCCGGTGCTGCGCTTGCCTCCCTCACGCACTATGCAGTACCCGTACTGTTCCAGGACGGGCGCCAGGGCTTTGAGCACACCTAGCATTAGCGCCGGGTCCGCCCCGTCCAAGAGCCGGGCTTTGCGCAGGAAACGATTCGCCAACCGCTTCCCGTAGCTTTCAAGGGAAAGCGTGCTGTGGGAGCCTGCGGCTGTCTCACGGGCCTCCGGTTCGTGTTCCTCGGGCGGTGAGGCTGTGCCACGCTCTTTCGCGCCCAGGCGCGCTTCTATCTCTTCAATACGGCTGGCTACTTGTGAGGGGCTAAACTCCCCAAGCGAGTTCAACTCCCCCGGCTTCAATTCGCCGCTGTTGACCGCCCGGTTGAAGTTCGCCTGCCACCTTTCTACGGTGCGGAAATTGAGGGCGCAGCGCGCTGCGATGGCCTCCATAGCCAGCCGATGCCCGCTATAGGGCCGCCCATTCTTGCTGCTGCCGTCAGCGAGCGTGTTCATGGCCGCGACACGCGCCCGCACCTCGGCGCGATTGCCGTATTCATAGCATTGCTGGATGGTTTCCCAGGCCAGCAACCGGCCCACCGCGCTCTTCTCGCGCGCGTCCCGGACCTGCGCCTTGAGGCGCGCGGTAAATTCCTCGATGCCCGGAAGTTTCATCCAGGCGCACTTGGCTTCCGCCCGCACCACCAGGGCCGGCGCTTGCAGCCACTCGTTTGCGATTTTCATGTCACCCTCCATGTTCTCCGCGCCCTCCGTTTGGGCTTATCGGGACAGCACTACAATACTATGTACCATCATACTAGCCAGGATGCAAGAGAAAAATGAAATTTTTCTCGCGGGGGGCTGTTCCCTCTCCCCTTGCGGGAGAGGGCGGACGTGAGCGAAGCGAACGCCGGGAAAGGGGGGGGCCGGCCCTCCCCCTACCCCCTCCCGCAAGGGGAGGGGGAACAAGAGCCCGCCCAATGCGCCACGCACCCTAGAGCAACGCACCGAGCCGGAATCTTGCTGGCAGCAGTGTAAAACGAGGTACACTCATGTGCCCGGTGCTTGGCTGCGCGCCTGCGCAGGCAGGTCTGTCCCTGCGTGCAAGGGAAGTCTTATGCGCGTCACCGTTATCCAGTTGTTCTGGTTTCCGCTTCTATTCTCCAACTGCGTTTGCGCCGCAGAGCAAGCCTGGGGTGAAAGCACGAACGGTTTGCGCGTGGGAATTTCATGCGCGGTGGCTGAATCCCCGGCGGACAAACAACCGAAGTTCACCGTGCGCTTGAAGAACGTCTCGGAGAATGAAATCTTCATCCCCGGCCCGGAGGCGATCCTGCCTCTTGGCGCCCCGCACCGGCCAGGGTACCGTGCCGGCCCGCTGAAGCCGGTCATAGTCTGCGTGCGGGGGCAAAAGCAGATGGAGTCGCTTGGCTCGGGACCGAAGCTTGGCGAAGTGAAAATGGATGCCGTCTCGCTTAAGCCCGGAGAAACGCTGGATCTGAAGGACGTGCCTTTGGAGGAGCGATACACGGGAGATTTCACAGACGGCCGGGCCGAGGACGAGGTAAGACCCCGAACTTGTTGGCTGATGCCTGAGAGCGCCTACAGCGTTCGGTTTTGCTTCGAGAACGAAGCGGCCGCTTTGGGCGGGCATAAGCTTTGGATCGGGAAGGCGCTATCGAACGAAGTCGAGGTCAAGATCGCCAGGCCTTCGGCTGCGCAGTTCGAACTTGATGCGGCGTTCTCGATCCCCAAGCACGATTTCTTTCTGGGCGAGCCGATCCACGTGACGTTCAGTGTCACTAATCGCGGGGACAAAGAGATTGCCTTCTCTCATGGCGGTGACTACCGCAGCACGGGCCGGCCGGAACGCTTCAAATTCAAGGCCATCGGCGAAAACGGCGAAGCCGCAAAGGATCCCGTCGTACCCGGCATGATATGTGGCGGCTTGGGCGGAGAACATGTCCTTAAGCCGGGGGAGACACACAGCGAGGAATTGCTCGCCAGCGCCTGGTTCGCACTGGAAGGGCCTGGCCAATACACACTTGCCTGTAGCCGGACTTTGAGCCTGCACTTCACAGGCGATGGATTGGAGTACATGGAATGGTTGTATGCCAATTACCCCGTGGAAGCAAAGCTGAAAATCAGCGTGCGGTCAGATGCGGGCGCGCTTGAAAAATATCTGAAGGAGCTGGTGCCTGGGATCATTAAGAATGGAACCCGTGCGGACGAACTCCAATCCCTGGCTGCTGCCAAAAGCGACGCGGCATTCCCTTTCGTCAAAGAGGTACTGCTGAACCGTGGCCCGGAGCAAAGGTACGCTGTGCACTGGATTTCGGAGTATGGTCCCAAAAAGGCCGGACCGGTACTGCTGCAGGCTTGGCGAGAGTCAAAGAGTGAAGAAGCACGGGGCAGCATCTTCTCGCAACTGCAGTATTGGAAGCTGCTGACGGAGGAAGTCGTCCAGACATGCTTGAAGGAGCAAGAGGCGTGGAATCGGTCCCGTGGGCTGTATGCGCTGGGCGATCTCAGGTATGCGAGTTGCTACGAAAAGGTTCTGGAACTCGAAAATGACCCTTCGCCCGAGGTTCGGAAGCACATCCCATACGTACTCAGGATGTACGGCAAGAAGAAAGAGGCCATGCCGGTGCTGCTGCGGCTGCTGTCTGACAAGGAACCTGACATTGAGACTAGAATCAACGCCGCGAAGGAACTCAAGGAGTGGGGCAACACGGACGGCGTTGGAGTACTGATGGGACTGCTTGGAGAGCGTGCAAATAAGAGCGATCATTGGCGTATTATCAATGCCCTGCAACACATTACCGGCGAGCGGTTTGAAGATGCGGTCGAGTGGTTCAAGTGGTGGCTCAAGAATAAACCCCAGCCGCCAGGCTAGAGTCCCGAAGACCTCCAGTTCCACCGCCATGCAGCCGGGACGCCGGCGAGTCTGGCACGTTGCGCTTGAGCATGGCTGCAAATCAGCCAGTAGATGGTTGATTTGCAACCACAAACTGGCGCCTGCCCCTGATTCAGCGGCGGCTGGCCAAAGTCTCGGGCAGGCGCACGAGGCCTTCTCTGCGCCCCGCTGCGTCAGGCTGTGCTGTCGAGCCGTTGCCGCAGCTTCTCGGGAAGTCCGGCCCGAAGCTGTGGATGCGCTGCCTCTGTGAACTCCCTTTACAACTGGTTCTTTATCATCTTTACGATCGCCTCCCGCGCTTGCGCGTTCGGCTCGGAGCCATAGACGGGCGAATCGCCGGCGCCCTCGAGCTTGTAATAACGCATCCAGTTGTCGTCGCGCAACCAGGTGTTGTAAATGTCCACGCATTCAATGTGGTGCTGCTGCATGGCAGCCGCGACGCGGTCGTGGTAAGGCTTGCATTGCTTTTCGCGCGCGGGCGCAGGGACCACGCCGGCCACAACGATGGTCTTGACGCCGCCGAGGCGCAGCCGGGCGATGAGCACGTCCAAGGCGCGCTCAAAGGTATAGAGCGGCGTTTGGCGATCCACGTCGCCGCCGCCAAGGCACACGACGGCCAGCGCGGGCAACTGGCCATTGGGCTGGGCGCGCGTGTAGGCCTCCACGTCCGCGATCATCCTGAAAATCGGCAGGTGCCGGTGCGGTCCCGGAGTGCAAACCCCCTTCCATGCCACGTCCGGCAGGGCGGCGGCGAGCAGCTTGGCCACGCCGAACAGCTCCCCCGCGTTGGGCTTGGGCGCCACCCCCTCAACCAGCGGATCGCCGACGAAGAGTGCTTCTTTGGCCAGGTTCTTCCGCTCCAGCCGCTTGAGTGCCCAGAACTTGCGGTACTCCGACTCGCTTTCCTTCGGCACCAGCATGATCACGTGTTCCGGCGGCAGATCCGGCGTGCCAGTGCTGAAGAGGAGACAATCCGGCCCGGCCTGCAGCGTGCCCGGCCAGGCTTTTTCCGCGTGCAGCAGGCGCAGGGAAAGCGTGTCCACTTCGGCTCCCCCGACGTAAAGGCGCGCGAAGATCTGCAGCTTGCCGGCCATGGCCAGAGTTTCCAGCGGGGCGGTCTCAAAGCTGTAGCGTTGCCGGCATCTCGGCCGCCCCAGAGGCGTGGCGTCCACACTGTCATCTTTCAGGCGCTTCTCGGAGCTGGGATCGCAAACCCAATAGTTCAAGCGGAACTGCCCCATAGGCCGCGGCTGCGGAGGCAGCAGCAGGGTCTCTTGTCTTTCCTTGGGGATGATGACCGGCTGGGGACTGAGCAGGGTTTCCAGATGAATGTGCACGGTCTCGTCGGGATGGAGGAAATCCGGTGCGGACTTGATAGTGAACTCGCCTTCCAGGTCCAGGAGTTCGGGCGCCGTCTTGCCCAGTTCGGGAAATACGACCGTGCGGCTGGCCAGCAGTTGGCCGCCTGGCGGCTGCAGCGTCAGGGCCACTTCCCGCCCCGCGGGCACCCAGGCCGCAAAAGCGCCGCCGTCCAATTGCGCGGCATCCTCGGGTCCGGCGTCGTTAATCAAGGCCCCGCGGCCCCCGCCAACCGGCGTGGCCACCAGCATGACGCGCTCGCAGGCCCGTTTGTCCCCGCGGTACGCGCCCGCCAGCACCTGGCCCAGGTTCTCGATGTGGATGAAGGGCTGCGGGAGGTTGTTGCCGCATTCCAGGCGCGTGACGACCGCCGGCAGGTGCTGCACGAAGGCTTGGGCCGGAATGCAGAGAAAATCCTCGGCGAACGGCGGCCGCCAGTGCAGGCGCAAACCGAACAGGCCCAGGTCCTCGTTGGTCTTGCCTGCCGGGCTGGCTTCCGTGTAGTAGAGCGTCAGGCGATGCACGCCTTCCCGGAGCTTCTCAGCGGTGCCGGTCAGCGCGAAGGGCAGCCGCGCGGGATCGCCATGTTCCGCGGAGAGGACGCGCTTGCCGTCTATCAACAGGTGCGCCGCGCCGAGCGTGTCCAGCGCAAACTTGTAATCCCCCGGCACCGGCACGCGCAGCAGCGCCTCGTAAACGGCTGTATAGTGCGGGGGGTTGGTTATCGTTCCGACGTGGCCGAAGATGCCCACCTGGATCTTGAAGTAGGGGCATTCCGGGTTGTTGATCAGGGGCATGTCCCGCGGACCCAGGTTGGCCTCCGCGGCGAGCTTCTCTTGCGCCAGGAAACGCTCCAACGTCAGGGGTTTGCCTTCCTGCTGGATGAAGTCGGACGCTGCGCTGAAGCCGCGCATCCTGACGGCCGCAGGGAACTCGCTGGGCTTCAAGTGATGCGATCTCTTGGCGTCCGGGTTGGCCGCGGCGGCGTAGAGGCAGAAGCGCCGCGCCTCGTCGTTCGTGGCGAAGAGAATGCGGACCTCGCTGCCCGCCTGTTCGGCCAGCAGCTTGGCCTCGTCCCCGTTCTCCTTCAGCAGCAGCAGCGGTTCGGCGGCTTTGAGCGGCAGGAGCACGCTGGCCGTGGCGGGGTCGGGCAGGAGGTTGCCGCCGGCCGCGGACGGCGGGCGCACTTCGAGGAAGAAACGCTTCGCGTAGGCAGGGTACTTCCAGGGCTGCAGCGTCTCAGGGACTTTCCACTCACCCTCGCCCGCGCACGCCAGCGCCGTGATGAAACAGACAAGCGCCGTCCCGCATTTTGCCAGAATTGCGGGCGCACAATTCAGCGCAATGTGCGGCGCGCCGCCGTCCCGCATTTTGCCAAAATTGCGGGCGCACAATTCGGCGAAATGTGTGACGTGCCAGACTCTCCGTCCCTTTGCCATTTCAAGCACCCGTAACCGGTGTCATGTTGGGCATCTGCGCCGGGGGACCGGGCGGCGGCGCGGCCGGCGGCTGCGAGACCAGGCCGTGGACGGTCTTCTCCCAGTAGAATGGATTGGTGAAAAGCTGGTAGAAACCCTTTACCGCCGCGAGGGAGATCAAGACCCAGTAGAACGGCACCAGCAGCGCATACGGGAACAAGTGCCCCAGCCCGCGCCTATGGCAGGACACCAGGCCCAGCGCGATGAAGACGAAATTCGCCACGAAGAGCATCATGGCCACGGGGTAGAACAGTTGCGAGACCAGGGACCAGGTGTCTACCGCATCCACGTTGGCCTTGGCCTGCTCCCATGTCAACCGCCCCTTCAACCAGCTCCCCGCCGTGTTCCAGAAGGTCACGCCCGCGAAGCGCTCCTCGTTCTTCACGTTCTCATAGTAGAGTTTCCAGTGGAGCAGCGCCTCCCGGAGCGTCGTGGTTTCGTCCACCTTGAGCCGGGCAATCGAATTGGGCAGGGCGTTGGCAATCGGCTTGCGCAGCAGATAGGCGCCGGTCATGACCCAGAAGACCAGGTTCAGCAGCAGCATCATGGACAAGCCGCCGACGATGAAACGAAAAGTCAGCGCCTGCCAGGCGCTCA
>JBEKKG010000129.1:0-11631 GCA_050010835.1 Planctomycetota bacterium | reverse complement strand
CAATGGCGTAGTGGCGGACCTTCTGGACCTGTTTCTCCGCCTCCATCTTCATATTGTCGCGCAGGTAGTCGAAGCCGAACTCGGAGTTCGTGCCGTAGACCACGTCGCAGGCGTAGATAGGGTGGCGTTCCCAGGAGTCCATTTGGGACTGGATCGCGCCGCAGCTCATGCCCAGCAGCTCAAAGAGCGGACGGTTCCATTCCGCGTCGCGCTTGGCAAGGTAATCGTTGACCGTGACGACGTGGACGTAGGCGTACTCGTCCGCACGGCGGGGCAGGGCATTGAGGTAGCTGGGCAAGGTCGCCACCAGCGTCTTGCCTTCGCCCGTCACCATCTCGGAGATCATGCCGCGGTTCTGGCCCGCTTTGCGGGGCGAAGCCAGGCCATGCAGCACCATGCCGCCGATCATCTGCACGTCAAAATGGCGCATGCCCAGCGTGCGCTTGCCGGCCTCCCGCACCAGCGCGAAAGCCTCCGCCAGAATCTCGTCCAGGTAGCGCTCAATGCGCTGGTTCTTGTCCGCGTTGGGGTCTTCGGCGCGCAGACGGGCGATCTCCTTGCGGTACTGCTCGGTCCTGAGGCGCAGTTCCTTGTCGCTGAGCTTGGCGATGTCTTTTTCGAGCGCGTTGATGTGCTCCACGCGCGGCGCCAGTTTCTTCAAGACGGCGCCTGAACGGGACGGGAAAATGGTGCCGATAAAGTTGCCGACAACTTCGGTGATTTCGTCAATCATGCTCGTGCTCCTCGCGTAACGCCGGTTTCTCTCCGGCTTGGCCCGGGTCCTTTGGGAACAGGGCGTTGCGTTATGGAGCGGAGTGCTGGTGGGTGCTGCGTGCCGGCTGCTGCGCCGGAGAAAGGCAGAACGGGCCCGCCGGTTCCCGGCGCACGCCGGCCGGACAGACCAGGGCCTCGTGCGGCGCAGCGGGCACCGCGCCGGACTGCCAGTCCAACGAATGGATGGCCGTGGCCGCTTGCTGGGCCAGATACGCGCGCGCGCCGCGCGCTGAGTGTGTCGCGCCGCCTTTGAGCGCCCAGGAAAGATCGGGCGCAGGGCTTTCGGCGGCAAAGGCACGCTCGCTGGCCGCGGCAGTATGGACCACAGTGGCCAACATCACCGCCACCGGCGCACCCACTCTAAAACTCAAGCGCGACATACTCATGCTCTGTATAGTACCAGCGGGCGAAGCAATTGTCCAGAATCATTACTCCTTGCTCTCGAATTCGACCGCCTTGGAAGGCAGGGAGAAGCGCCCCCAACGCGCGGTGGCGCGCACGCGGTAAAAGTATTCCGTCCCATTCTTGAGGCCGCTATCTAACCATTCCGGGGTCTCCAGATCGCGCGCCACGACGGCCTCGGTGTTCAGGTCAATCAGCGAATCCTCAGGGGCTGCGTGCAGCTTCCTGGGCTGTTTTCCGCCGGCAAGTGCCGCGTAGCGGTACACCAAGTATCTGTGCTGCGCGCCGCAACCTTCCCAGTGCAACCGCACCCGCCCCGGTCCGGCCGGCTCGGCCTGCAACTGTGCAGGAGTCGGCAGCGCCCGCCAGCCGCAAACCTCAAAGACATGCCAAGTGAGAGCCGCGGCAACCCCCGAAGCCGGGATGGTCAGCACCCAGGCCCAGAGCACGCGCCGCGCCACGCCCCACTTGACAGCTTTCAGCCCGCGCGTCAGGCCCACGCCCATGATCGAACCGGTGATCGTGTGCGTAGTGCTGACCGGAATCCCGAGCCACGTCGCCAGATACAGGCACGCCGAGCCGGAAGTTTCCGCTGCGAAACCGTGCACCGGCTGCAGGACGCAGATTTTCTGGCCCATGGTCTTGACGATCCGCCACCCGCCGCACAGCGTTCCCAGGCCCATCGCGGTTTGACAGGCCAGCACGATCCACAGCGGCAGGTGCTCAGGCACCACCTCGCCATGAGTCAGGCGGCCGCTGGCGATGAGCACGATGGCGATGATGCCCATCGTCTTCTGCGCGTCGTTGCCGCCGTGCCCCAGGCTGTACGCCGCCGCCGAGCAGAGCTGCAATTTTCTGAACAACCCTCCCACCCGCTTCGGCGTGGCTTTGCGGAACAGCCAGTAGGTTGCGATCATGACACAGAAGCCGACAACCAGCCCCAGTATCGGCGCGACGAAAATGAACAGCCCAATCAGCAACAGCCCGCTGGGGATCAGGCTGCCCCAGCCGGCGTAGACGCAGGCCGCGCCGGCCAGCCCGCCCACCAGCGCGTGCGACGAACTGGCCGGAATCGCCCAGTACCAGGTCACGAGGTCCCAGATGGTCGCGCCGACAAGCCCCGCCGTGATCACTGGAATCGTCACCGCGTCCGGCGAGACCACGCCCTTGCCAATGGTCACCGCCACCGATGCCGGGAAGATCAGGAAGGCCACGAGATTGAAGAAGGCCGCCCAGACCACGGCCCAGCGCGGCGAAAGCACGCGTGTGGATACGACCGTGGCGATCGAATTGGCCGCGTCGTGGAAACCGTTCACGAAATCGAACGCCAAAGCCAGAGCGATGATGCCGACGACTACCAGCCAGTCTGCCATGCCGTGCCTTCCCTCTTAACCCGGATTCCTAAACACAGAGGACACAGAGGAACGCAGAGGGGTTTGTAGGAAAGGAGTTGCTGTCGTTTCCATTGTTCTTTCCTCTGCGTCCTCTGTGTCCTCTGTGTTGAATAATGCGCGTTACGCATTCTTGACCATGATCGAGCGCAAAATGTGCGCCACGCGTTCGCACGAATCTATGGCCGTCTCGACCAGATCATACAGTTCCTTCCATTTCAGGACGTACATCGGCTCATTGGTTTCGAACAGCCGCGCCAAGGCGGCATGGGTATGCTCGTCGCCGCGGTTCTCCCAGTCGTTGATCTCGATCAGCAACTGCGAGAGCCTTTCCTGGTTGCGCATGTGCCGCACTTCCTTGATGGCCGCGCCCAGGCAGCGCGAAATCTGCACCGCCACCTGCGCCTGTTTGACGATGTCCTCGGTGGGGCTGGTGACCCCATAGAGCACCAGGCGCTGTGCGGCGGCATCGAGATAATCCACGACTTCATCGCAGTTGGAGATCAGGGAATGGATGTCCTCGCGGTCAATCGGCGTGATGAAAGTCTGGTCCAGCTTGGTGATCGTCTCGTGCGTGATGTTGTCGCCGGCGCGCTCAGCTTCCCGGATCTTCCTGGCGAAGTCCTTGCGCAGTTCGAAATTGCGCAGCATCTCCAGGAACAACTCCGCCGTGTATACTATGTTGTTCGCGGCGCGGTCGAACAGGTCGTAGAACGCGCCGTCGCTCGACAGGAAAAACATTGGCCCTCTCCTTGGTGTTGCGGCATTGTTAAGGCTCCATTAAGACCTCGTTAATATCCGATTGAGGCGCTTTGGCAACACGAAATCCTCATGCCTCAAGCCTCAAGCCTCTTTCTTCGGATTTGTCCTTGAATGTTCAAACCGTCCCGCTATAGTCCGAGTCCCGTGTGAAAGGAAGCGCATGGGGCGCGCCGCTTTTGAGGGAAGCGCGCTGCGGGCTCTCCCGGGAGAGCCCTGAAGGACAGGAGTAGGATTGCCTCGCCAAGGGACCTGCAAGTCTTTAAGGGAAGTGAGAACGTAGCCGTCATGGTGATGACCGCAGACCGCCGCAAGGAACTGATTACAAACTACAGGACCAACACCACGGACACCGGGAGTGTCGAGGTGCAGGTCGCCTTGCTGACGGAGCGCATCACCGCCATGACCCAGCATCTCAAGACCCACCCCAAGGACAATCACTCGCGCCGTGGCCTGACCAAAATGGTTGCGAGACGGACCCACCTGTTAACCTACCTGCGTGACAAGGATGTCGAGCGCTACAAGACCCTCATCGAGCGCCTCGAACTCCGGAAGTAAGCAATTGTCATCTGACGCTTCTCAGTTGCCGTTCGCCATAGAAAACACAGTGCACACCGAGTGCGCGCATGGTTCTTTCATGCCGCGCCCTGCTGTCCTTTGTGCGCTCAGTGCCGAATCGCGACTGGCAGCGCAGCACGGCCATTGCCTGTTGATAAGGGACAAGCCACCATGGCACATGTCGTAATCGAACGTGAAATCGGCGGACGGAAACTCAAGATCGAGACTGGAAAGGTGGCCAAGCAGGCCTCCGGGGCCGCCGTGGTCACGATGGGCGAAACCATCGTCCTGGCCGCGGTCACGGACCAGGCCCTACGCGAAGGCATGGACTTCTTTCCGCTGACAGTGGACTACCGCGAGAAAGGTTACGCCTCGGGTTTGATCTTCGGCGGCCGCTTCATGAAGCGCGAAGGCCGGCCGTCTGAAAAAGAGATCCTCACCATGCGCCTGGTGGACCGCCCCATCCGGCCGCTCTGGCCCGCCGCCTTCTCGCGCGACGTGCTGATCCAGGCCCTGGCCCTCTCCGCCGAACCGGACGTGGACCCCGACATTCTGGCAATGATCGCCTCGTCCGCCGCGCTGGCCGTCTCCCCGCTGCCTTTCGGCGGCCCCCTGGGAGCGGTGCGGGTGGCTTGCCTGGACGGCCAGTTCAAGCTCTTTCCCACCAAGGACGAGCTGACGAAGACCAGCCTGGACCTGGTCGTCGCCGGGACGAAGAGCGCCGTGCTGATGGTGGAAGCCGCGGCCAGCGAATTGTCCGAAAACGACATGGTGAATGCCATCGAGTTCGGCCACAAGGCCATCAAAGACATCGTGGCCATGGAGGAGGAACTGGTGGCCCAGGCAGGCGTGCAGAAGGAGCTGTTTACGCCTCCGCCGCCTCATCCCATCACGGACGTGATCTGCAGGGAGCACTTTGCGGCGGCCAGGCAGGCCGCGCTGACGCCCACCAAGTTCGGGCGGCGCGATGCGCTGCAGAAGCTGTGCAACGAACTGGTCGCCAAATACGCGCGCGACGCCAAGTCAACAAACCCCGAACTGGCCAAGGATGAATCCTTGCCCGCCGCGTGGCACGTCAAGGCGGCTTTCGAGGTGCTCCAGGAAAAGGTCATCCGCGCGCTCATCTGCGAGAACCAGCGCTGCGACGGCCGCAAGCGCGATGAGGTCCGGGCCATCAGCGGCGATGTCGGCCTGTTGCCCCGCGCCCACGGTTCGGCCCTCTTCACCCGCGGCGAAACACAAGCGCTGGTGGCGGCCACCATGGGCACGGTAGGGGACGAGCAGACGGTCGAGTCGCTGTCCGGCGAGTTCAGCGAGAAGTTTATGCTGCACTACAACTTCCCCAGCTTCTGCGTCGGCGAAGTGAAGATGCCCCGCGGCCCCGGCCGCCGCGAAATCGGCCACGGCAACCTGGCCCGCCGCGCCCTCAAGCCCGCGCTGCCGGATTACACCGTGTTCCCCTATACCCTGCGGCTGGTCAGCGAAATCCTGGAGTCGAACGGCTCCAGTTCGATGGCCACCGTCTGCGGCGGGACCCTGGCGTTGATGGATGCCGGCGTGCCGCTCAAGGCGCCTGTGGCGGGCATCGCTATGGGGCTGGTCGAGGAGCAGGGCGAGTATTGCGTGGTCTCCGACATTCTCGGCGACGAGGACCACTACGGCGACATGGACTTCAAGGTCGCGGGCACGGACAAGGGCATTACCGCGCTGCAAATGGACCTCAAGAGCCAGGGCATCCCCACGCCGGTCATGCGCCAGGCACTGGAACAGGCCAAGGCCGGGCGCATCAAAATCCTGGCCGAGATGGCCAAGATCCTGGCCGCGCCGCGGCCTAACATCAGCCAGCATGCGCCCAAGATCATCCAGATGAAAATCGAAGTGGACAAGATCGGCAAGCTGATCGGCCCGGGCGGCAAGACTATCCGCTCCCTCGAAGAGAAGTACAAAGTCACCGTCGAGGTGGACGACCTTGGCAACGTGATCGTCGCCAGTCCCAAACGCGACCAGGCCGAAGCGGCCAAACTGGAGATTGACGGTCTGGTCGGCACACCCGAAGTGGGCAAGATCTACATGGGCGAAGTGGTCAACATCAAGGAATTCGGCGTGTTCTTTGAGATCATGCCGGGCACGGACGGGATGTGCCACGTCTCCGAACTGGATACCTCCTACGTCAAGAACCCCGAAGAGTTCTGCAAGGTCGGCGACAAGATGGAGGTCAAGCTGATCGCCGTTGACGACTTGGGCCGGCTCAAACTTTCCCGCCGGGCCGTGCTCGCCCCGGGCACGGAGGTTGTGCCGCAACCCGGGCGTGCCTCCGGCGAAGGCCACGGCGGACGCGGACGCGGCGGGGACCGCGGCGGCGGACGCGGTGACCGCGGTGGCCGCGAGCACGGGCGTGGTGGCGATCGTGGCGGCGAACACCGGCGCGGCGGAGACCGCGGCGGCGATCGCGGCCCCAGGCCCCCTAGAGAGCATCACGAATACAGCGACCGTGCCGAACCCGCGGCCCAGCCCGCAGCGGCGCCGCCGGCACCGCAGGGACAGCCGGCCGCACCGGACGCAGGATCTGGAGCCGGCGCCAGCCCGCAAGGCCAGGGGCCGGCGTAGGGCAGGCATCTTGCCTGCCCACCTCAGCTTGTGCCACGGATAAGCCGCCGCAACGCGGCGGCCTATCCGTGCGCGCCGCGGTGCATGCCGCTGATTGCGGAGTACGCAGTGTAGCGCAGGCTTCTAGCCTGCTGTATCGCCGACTTCCAGTCGGCAGGGCCTACATTGCTGTGTGCGTCCAGAGAGCCAAGGGACGTTCTGCGGGCTGGAAGCCCGCGATACAGCAGACTGGAAGTCTTCGCTACATTCAGCGACATCCCCCCTGCGCCATAATTAACCCGCGACACACTTGAATCCGTGGTGCGTTCTGTGTAAAATAATCGTGGCAAGTTGTAGAGCGGGTTGCCCCGTCGTCCAATGGCAGGACACCAGACTCTGAATCTGGGTATTTAGGTCCGAATCCTAACGGGGCAACCAACTAGTGAAATCGCAAAACCTTACTTCGTCGCGCCGGTCCTCCCCGCGCTGGCCTTGTATTTCTGCGGCACGCTCTTTTGGAGCAGTGTGCCGTTGAAGATGACGGTAACGGGCACGCTCAACTTCGTGGACACGGTCCGGTTCACGAGGCCGTAATTGGCCAGCGGTTGGGTGAACGAGCCTTTTGTCAGCTTCACGGTGAACTTCGCCACCTGCAAGGCGGCGACGCCCTTCTTGGCTTTCACTCCTAAGGCGCACGAGTCGTTACCCTGTTTGGCCGAGCCTTTCGAGTTAAGGCTGAAGCCCCTTACCACGCCGCCGATGTCCACGATGAGCTTCTGGCCAGGGACATTGAAGCCGTCCGGGATCACCAGCAGGCCGCTCAAGAAGATCCCGTCGCGCCTTGGCCTGGCGAAGTTAAGTTTTATGTTCAAGACCGAGACCGACAACGGGCCGGTGGTGGTCAGGTGCGGCAGGCCCAACGGCGTGCTGGCAGGGTCCGTGGGGTCCGACCCCAAAGCGGCCTCGACCTCGTCAGGGAAGCCGTCGCCATCGGAATCAACAAGCCCGAGCGGGGGCAACGCCCCGCCGCCGGTACCGCCACCAGTGCTGACGCCAGTACTGGAGCCAAGTTCCACCGTAAGCGCCACAGAGCCGCTGACTGGCAAGCCGGCCGCGTCCGTCACCGCAACCGTGGCCGTGAAGTTGCCGGTGGCCGTATAAACGTGGGTGGCAACCGCTCCGGTTCCACTCGTGCCGTCCCCGAATGTCCACGCATAGGCCAGGGCATCGTTATCGGGATCGCCGGCATACACGGTGAAGGTCACCGTTTGCTCCACTACCGCCGGATTGGGCGCGGCCGTGGGCTGGGAAACGATCACAGGCGCGGCGTTCACGACGTTGATGGCGGCCGTTGCCGTGGCGGGGGCGTAGTTGGCCGTGTCCGCCGGAATGAACAAAGTGCTGAGGCCGTGGTTGGCGCCGATGGCGAGCACCGTGCCCTCCGCAGGGAAGTAAGCGAAAGTGCCCGGCACGCTGGCCGTGGCGTTGAGCTGTATGGCGCTCAGCGCGGTCCCCGCTGCAACATCCGCAGGGTTGTCCCAGGATATGGCCGGTATGGCTCTGGCCACGCCGAACGACTGGTCCACTGAAGGGGCCGCGTTATAGGCGCCGTTGCCGGCCTGTGAGGCCCGCACCGTCACGTTCCCGGCGCCAAGGATGGTAAGCGTATTGCCATTGATCGCCGCCGGGCCAAGAAGAATGCTGAACGACACAGGCAGTCCGGAACTCGCCGTGGCGCTCACCGTGAACGGCGCGTCGCCGTAGGTCCTGTTGGCCAGAGCATCCAAGGTGATCGTCTGGCTAGCATTCGCCACGTTGAAGGACTGGTTTACACTCGGGGCCGCGTTGTAGTTCGCATCACCGGCCTGCACAGCCTGCACCACAACCGTACCCGCCGTCCCGTTCAGTGTGATCGAATTCCCGGCTATTGCAGCCGGACCCGATACTATGCTAAACGTCACGGCCAAACCGGAATTGGCCGCGGCGCTCACTATGAACGGGGTGTCCGTAGTCACTTTATCGGGCAGCGCCCCAAACGCGATCGCCTGGTCAGCCTTGGTTATGGTCAGCGTGCCGTTGACTTCCGTTACGGCATAGTTGGCGTCCGCCGCGCCACTGGCTGTGATGGCGTAAGGTCCCGGAGCGCTCGCCGCCAGCGCCGCCGTCGCCAGCGTCACAGGCGTATCCAACACGGCCGCCGAGTCGCCACTGACGAAGCCGCTGTACGCCGCCGTCAGGACCGGGTTGGGCTGGCCGTACTGCCGCGTCTGGTTGTCAGCCGTGATCGTCAGCGCTGCTTGCGCCACGCTGAACGGCTGGTCCACTGATGGGGCCGCGTTGTACATGCTGTTGCCGGCCTGCGAGGCGCGCACCGTCACATTCCCGGCGCCAAGGATGGTAAGCGTATTGCCGTTGATCGTCGCCGGGCCAAGCAGAATGCTGAACGACACAGCCAACCCCGAACTCGCCGTGGCACTCAGCGCGACGGTCCCGTTCCCATAAGTCTTGTTGGCCAGAGCATTGAAAGCGATCGTCTGGTCAGCTTTCACCACGTTGAAGGACTGGTTCACACTTGGGCCCGCATTGTAGTTGGTGTTACCCTCCTGCACAGTCTGCACCACAACCGTACCCGCCGTCCCGTTCAGTGTGATCGTGTTTCCCAGCATTGTGGCCGGACCAGATACCAGGCTGAACGTCACGGCCAAACCGGAACCAGCCGTGGCACTCACCGTGAACGGGGCATCCGTAGTCAGTTTGTCGGGCAGCGCCCCGAACGTGATCGTCTGGTCAGCCTTGATTATGGTCAACGTGCCGTCGTGATAGGCAATCGTGTAGTTGCCCGCGGCGAACGTCCCGCCCGCCGCCGCGCTCGGCGTCAGGTTGTAGCTGCCCACAGCCGCAGTGGCCGCGGTGCCGCCGCCGGCCGTGATCGTCACCGAGCCGATCGTCTCGCCGTTCTGCAGCCCGCTGCTCGTGAACGCCGTCGAGCCCGCTCCGTACGTCTTGGTCTGCCCGTAAGTCTTGCTGTCAGCGTTGGCCGTGACGTCCAGCGCCGCGGCGTTGACCGTCAGCGCGCCGTCGTGATAGGCAATCGTGTAGTTGCCCGCGCTGAACGTCCCGCCCGCCGCCGCGCTCGGCGTCAGACTGTAGCTGCCCACAGCCGCATTGGCCGCGCTGCCGCCGCTGGCCGTAATCGTCATCGAGCCGATCGTCTCGCCGTTCTGCAACCCGCTGCTGGTGAACGCCGTCGAGCCAGCTCCATACGTCTTGGTCTGGCCATAGGTCTTGCTGTCAACATTGGCTGTGATGTCCAGCGCCGCCGCGCCGATCGTCACCGAGCCGCTCGCGCCCGTCAGCGTGTAGTTGCCGCCGCATTGTTGCCCAGCGCCAGAGTCCCGAAGCCTATGATCGCCCGCACCCCGGCAGCGGCGCTCGCCAAAGTGCCGCTGCCCGAGGCCACCGACACCGTGTCCGCGCCGACCTTGTTCGCCACCGACAGAATCCCGGCCAGCACCGTCGCCGTCCCGTCGTAGTTGCGGCTGCCCGTCAGGCTCACCGCCAGCGGGTTCACCGTCAGCGTGCCGTCGTGATAGGAGATCGTGTAGTTGCTCGCGGCGAACGTACCGCCCATCGCCGCGCTTGGCGTCAGGTTGTAGCTGCCCACAGCCGCATTGGCCGCGGCGCCACCGCTGGCCGTGATCGTCACCGAGCCGATAGTCTCGCCGTTCTGCAGCCCACTGCTCGTGAACGCCGTGGAGCCAGCTCCGTACGTCTTGGTCTGCCCATAGGTCTTGCTGTCAGCGTTGGCCGTGATGTTCAGCACCGCAGCATTGACCGCCAGCGTGGCGTCATGATAGGTGATCGTGTAGTTGCTCGCGGCGAAAGTCCCGCCCGCCGCCGCACTCGGCGTCAGGTTGTAGCTGCCCACTGCCGCATTGGCCGCAGTGCCGCCGCTGGCCGTGATCGTCACCGAACCGATCGTCTCACCGTTCTGCAGGCCACCGCTCGTGAAGGCTGTCGAGCCAACTCCGTACGTCTTGGTCTGCCCGTAAGTCTTGCTGTCAGCGTTGGCCGTGACGTCCAACGCCGCGGGGTTGACCGTCAGCGTGCCGTCGTGATAAGCGATCGTGTAGTTGCTCGCGGTGAACGTCCCGCCTGTGGGCGCGCTTGGCGTCAGGTTGTAGCTGCCCACAGCCGCATTGGCTGCGCTGCCGCCGCTGGCCGTGATCGTCACCGAGCCGATCGTCTCACCGTTCTGCAACCCGCTGCTCGTAAACGCCGTCGAGCCAACTCCATACGTCTTGGTCTGCCCATAAGTCTTGCTGTCAGCGTTGGCCGTGACGTCCAGCCCCGCGGCGTTGACCGCCAGCGTGCCATCGTGATACGTGATCGTGTAGTTGCTCGCGGCGAACGTCCCGCCCGTCGCCGCGCTCGGCGTCAGGTTGTAGCTGCCCACTGCCGCATTGGCCGCGGCGCCGCCGCTGGCGGTGATCGTCACCGAGCCGATCGTCTCGCTGTTCTGCAAGCCGCTGCTCGTGAACGCCGAGGAGCCAGCCCCGTACGTCTTGGTCTGCCCATAAGTCTTGCTGTCTGCGTTGGCCGTGATGCCCAGCGCCGCCGCGTTGACGGTCAGGTTCGCGCTGTTGAATGTGCCGATGGTGTAGTTGCCCGTTGCCGCCAGCGTGGCCTGCGTGATGGGGTACGTCCCCACGCCCGAGCCGGGGGTTGCGGTTGTGGCCAAAGACCCTGTGAACGTTGCCGACATGTCCCCATTTGCCAGACCGCTGTAGGTCCAGGTCAGGGCCGGATTGGCCGCACCATACACCCTGGTCTGACTCACGGCGCTGACCGTAAGCGGGGCTTGGTTTACCGTCTGCGCCAAGGCGGACGATGTGCTTCCGACGCAGTTCGCGTCCCCGCTGTACACTGCGGTGATGTTGTGCAAACCGTAAGCGAGCGACGAGGCAGAGAAGGTTGCCTGGGCCGAGGCAAGCGTTGCCGTTCCCAGCACTATTGATCCATCCAAAAAGGTCACAGAGCCTGTTGGCGTACCGCTGCATTGTGGCGTAACAGTGGCTGTAAATGTCACACCCTGGCCATACACCGAGACAGAGGATGACGAACCAAGCGAGACCGTGGTTGTCTGGCTCACGTGGATGGT
>JBEKKG010000128.1:0-12217 GCA_050010835.1 Planctomycetota bacterium | reverse complement strand
GGCCGTGGCGTAGGCGATCACGCCCTTGTAGTCGTCGTATTTGCAGTCGAAAATCAGCGCGCGCAGCGGCGCCTCCGCACTGCCCTGGGGCGGGCGCATGCGCAGCACCACGGCCTCCAGGATTTCATCCACGCCGATGCCTTCCTTGCCGCTGGCCAAAATGCAGGCCTCCTGCTGCAAACCCAGCAACTGCTCGACTTCCGCGGCGCTGGCGTCAATCTGGGCCGAGGCCAGGTCAATTTTGTTCAGCACCGGGATGACATCCAGTTTGTGCTCGAAGGCCAGCAGCGCGTTGGCGACCGTCTGGGCCTCCACGCCCTGAGTGGCGTCCACGAGGAGCAAAGCGCCTTCGCAAGCCGCCAGGCTGCGCGAGACCTCATAGTTGAAGTCCACGTGGCCGGGCGTGTCAATCAGGTTCAGCTCATAGCTCTTCCCGTCCGTCGGGCATTTGTACTCGATGGTCACCGCGCTGGCCTTGATGGTGATGCCGCGCTCGCGCTCCAGGTCCATGTCGTCGAGCATCTGGTTGTGGAACTCGCGCTCCGTGATGGCGCCGCACTTCAAGAGCAGCCGGTCGGCAAGCGTGGACTTGCCGTGGTCAATGTGCGCGATAATGCAGAAGTTGCGTACCAGTGCTGCGCTCATGCAGGCCCGCTGACCGCCATTCCCGGTCCAAGAACGACTACGCCCGGAACAAGCCCGGGCGCTTGTTCTTACCTTCTACACGAAGAGGGCCGGGAAATCCAGAGCGGAGCGCTGCCATCGTCCCTATTCTTCCCATTCTTCCCATAGCAGGCAACATAGCGCTTCCTGTGACCGTTTGCCAGCGCGCGGCTCGGAGACTGAACGTTTAAGAAAAAATTGGCTTTTTCAGACCCGTACTATATAATCCTGCTATCTGCTATCGGTCTTCGGGTGGGAGAACGCACTGTGGCCGAGAACGTCTCTGACGAAGCCTTCGCCCGCGCTGCACAACAGGGCGGGGTGGTGAGCTACGACGACGTTGAGGCCGCCCGCGTCGAACAGGCCCAAAACGCAAAACAAGGCAGGCTCCTCGCGCTTGCCGAGGTGCTTATTGAGCAGGGCATCATCACCGCCAAGCAGCGCGAGAACCTGGAGAAGAAGGTCCTGGCCCAGCAGGCCGGCGGCATTATGAAGCTGGGCCAGTACAAACTCCTCAAGAAGCTCGGCGAAGGCGGCATGGGCGCGGTCTATCTCGCCGAAGACCTCAACGTCGGGCGCAAGGTCGCCGTCAAGGTCCTGCCGAAGAAGCATTCCGACAACCAGGAGTTCCTCACGCGCTTCCGCCGCGAAGCGCAGTCCACGGGCAAGCTGAACCACGTCAACATCGTGGGCGCGCACACGGTGGGCGAAGAGCGCGGGCTGCACTACTACGCGATGGAGTATTGCGACGGCGAGCCGCTGGACAGCATCCTCAGGCGCGAGCTTTTCATCCAGTGGGACCTGGCGGTGAACGTGGTGCTGCAGGTTGCGCGGGGCCTCAAGCACGCCCACGAACACGGCATCATCCACCGCGACATCAAGCCGGCGAATATCTTCATCTGCAAACCGCTCGGTTCTGGCCGGAGAGGGGATGAGGGGGAAGTGTTCGCCGAGGGCTTTGTTGCCAAGATTCTCGATCTCGGCCTGTCGAAGACCTTGGGCGGGGGCTCGTCGTTCTACACGCAGACAGGCGTCGCGCTGGGCACGCCGCACTACATCAGCCCCGAACAGGCCAACGGGGACAAGAACATTGACGGCCGCACGGACATCTACTCGCTGGGCGCGACGTTCTATCATCTGGTCACCGGCGAGCCGCCGTTCCATGCGTCCACGGCAATGGCCATAATGCTGAAGCACATCAAGGAGCAATTGCCGAATCCGCAGGACATCCGTGACGAAATCCCCGATGGCGTGGTGCAGGTCATCCAGCGGATGATGGCCAAGGCGCCCGCGGACCGTTACCCCGGCTGCAAGGAATTGCTCGACGATTTGGAACTGGTGATTGACGGGAAGATGCCGTCCTCCCAGGCGATTGACGAGGATAAGTCCAGCGTGGCCGTGGCGCGCGTACCGCGGGCGTCCCGCCCGCCCGCAGGCCGGCGAGACGCCGGCGGTACAACTCCGAGCCGCGACCGTGAGGGAGCGGTGCCGCTTGCTGACGCGCGCGGCTCGGAATCTCCACGTGGCACGCGGCGGCATGAGCCCGTGGCGGAAAGGCGGGGCACCGGCGGCCAGCAGACCGTGCAACCGGCCGCTGACGCACGCCCCTCGCACAAAGTATTGACGCCCGTGCAGCGGACGGAACCAAACCGGCAGGAGCCTGGGGCTGAGCGGCGCGCAGCAGGACGGGGGCGGCGCGATGTGCCGCTGGTGGAATTGACGCCCGCGGCTCCCTCGCGCCTGCCGTTGTACATCGGGGCAAGCGTATTGGGGTTGGGATTGCTGGCGTTCATCGTCGTGCTGGCGATGAACAGCGGAGGCAGCAACAGCAAACTCGAAACTCAGAATCCGAAATCCGAAATCGAAAAAGCTCCAAAGGACGAAACGGCAAACGTCGCACATGAAGCGCCGGACGAAACAAAGACGACTGCCGTCAAGCCAGAGAAGGCGCCCGAGGCCGGCAAGATGCCGGCGGTACAGAAGGCCGGCGGGACGCCGGCGCTCCCAGCGAAACCGGAAGTCGCTGGCGGCGTCACCGACGCCTGGATCAAGATGGTGCAGGCGCTGCCGGCGGAGAAGCAGGTCGAGGAGGTGGTCAAGAAACTTCAGGAGGTGAATCCGGCAATCTTCAAGCCCTTGGAGCAAGCCAAGATCGAGGGCGGGAAAGTTACAGAGCTTTCCCTTGGCGCCCCACAGATAACGGACATCTCGCCCGTGCGAGCGCTCACGGGTCTGAAAGTTTTGAAGCTGACGGGATGTCGTATCGGCGAGATTTCCCCGCTGAAGGGCCTTGGGTTGAGTTTTCTGGCTATTGACCAAAATTCAGTCAACGATATCTCGCCCCTCAAAGGTATGCCGCTCGTGGAATTGTACATGCACCACACCAAAATCGGCGATCTCAGACCGCTCCGCGGGATGCCGCTTGTTGAACTGAATTGCACCAACACGAACATCAGCGATCTGTCGCCGTTGGTGGAATGTCCTATTAAACTCCTTTTCTGCGACTTCGTCCCCGAACGCGACGGCTCCATCCTGCGTTCGATCAAGACGCTGGAGAGGATCAACGGCACGCCCGTGGCGGAGTTCTGGAAGACGCACCCGGAGACGGGCGCGGCGAAGCCGGACGCTACTGGCACAGGTGTGTGGTGGGAAGCCGAGAGCACGAAGGACACGAGCTTCCGAACGCACCCCTGGCTGGACGGACAAGGAGTGAATAAGAGCAAGCTTTCCGGTGGTGCATGGCTCAGCCATGATGGCTCCCCAGCCCCAAATGGCTTGTTCGCAAGGTACACAGTGAACATCCCGGAGACTGCAACCTACAAATTCTGGATCCGTGAGTACCGCGAACAAAACCCTGAATGGCGTTTCCGCTGGGATGAGGGGGAGTCGCATCTTGCGGATCGCTTCAGGAAGGCAGTGGATCAGGTGAAGCTTGCCGATAACAGGTCCGTAGAGTGGTGGAATAGCGGCATACAGGAATTAACAAAGGGGGCGCACAAGTTCACCCTTGAAGTGCCCGAGCCCAAAATGGCCGCCTTCGACTGCTTCTACCTCACTACGGGGGAGTTCGAACCAGATGGCGGGCTGACGACCTTCCGCCCCGGCGCCGATGCAGCCTGGACGCGGTCGCTGCAGGGCTTGGCACCAGAGGAACAGGTCAAGGCGGTCGTCGAGAAGTTGAAGGCGCTCAACCCGGGTTTCAACGGCAATAAAGCACACAAGATCGAAGGCGGCGAGGTGACCGAGTTGTCTTTTCTGACCAACGACGCCAAAGACATTTCGCCTGTGGCCGCGCTGTCTGGTTTACGGCAACTCTGGTGTGGAGGACAAAGCAACACGGGCGGCAACCTGGGCAAGCTCATGTACCTGTCGCCGCTCAAGGAGCTGAAATTGACAAGCCTGACCTGTGGTTTCAGCCGGGTCCACGACTTATCTCCTCTGAAAGAGATGCCTCTGTCGCGACTTGACTGTAGGGCCACCGACATATCAGACCTGTCGCCGTTGCGGGGAATGCGGCTCACCTCTCTGGCCTGCCAGTTCGGTTCCATCAAAGACCTTGCCCCAATCAAGGGCATGCCACTTAGGGAGCTTGGCTGCGATTTCGTCCCCGAGCGCGACGCCGCCATCCTCCGTTCGATCAAGACGCTGGAAAAGATCAACGACATGCCCGTGGCGGAGTTCTGGAAGAAGTACCCGGGGACGGAGAAACCCGAAACTAGAAATCCGAAATCCGAAGAGCGCCCCTGGAAGCCGATCTTCGACGGGAAGACGCTGGAGTGCTTCGGCGAGATGACAAAGGAAGCCTGGCGCGTGGAAAACGGAGCCGTAACCAACGTGCCGGGCATCAAGGATATCAAGTTGCTCACGAAAGCCGACTTCGGCGATGGCGACGTGCGTATCCATTTTGAGGTGGCAAACTGCTCATACATGCATTGGGAAATTTACGCGCATCCAGGGGCGGACAGCAATAGACAGGTTCGCTTACAGAAGGTCGACCTGACGGGGATGGCGGGGAAGCCGCAGGAAGTGATTTTCTCACGGCAGGACACTGACATCTCTGCGACCCTCAATGGCAGGCCCGTAGCCCTTAAGGTCGAGGGCCCGGCCACAAGCAAAGGCGGTGTCGCGCTCTACATGAACGACGGCACGATACGGGTGCTGGGCATCGAGTACCGCGAGCTGGCGCCGGCCCAACCTGGAACCACCCGTCTGGAAGTCGGCCAGAAGGACAAGGACGGCTGGACGTGCATTTTCAATGGGCGGGACCTGACGGGGTGGGGTGGGGGGAATCCGAATGCCACGATTGCGGAAGGCGCCATTACGTTGCTGCCTGGGGCAAGCGTTCAGCGCGACGTCACCAGCCCCAATTTCGAACTGAAGGGCGCGATAAAGCTAATCAGCGGCTCACCTGGACAGAATTGTGGCGCGATCTACTTCCGACGCATCAACGGGCCTGGTGATCCTCCGCACATTAACTTACACCTGGACGGCGACATACACCTCCGCGAAGATAAGCAGGACAAGGCACGTTCTGGCAGCAAGAAGATAGCGGCATGGGCCTGGCAGCAGTTTGTATTGCGTGTATTGGATGCCTCGCTTGAACTGGAGGTCGAAGGAAAACCGGTGTTGAAAGGCCAGATCTCCAGCCGCGGAGCAGGCCATTTGCGGCTGTATATTCCTAACGATTGGGCGGGCGCATCCTTTGGCATCAAAGACCTCTGGCTTCGCGAACTCGGCCCCGACGGCAAGCCCCTGGGCGCAGCGCAGCCCGACGCCGGCGCGCTGCCGAAGGGCCAGTCGGGGAAGTGACGCATCTACTCTGGGAAGAATGGGAGGTATGGGAGGTATGGGAAGAATCTTTCCCATCATTCTCATCCTTCCCATTCATCCCATCTCTCCCATTTAGCGGCGTCAGGACGGCGGTGTTGGCTGGGAACTGTTCCGATATTGCAACCGCGCGCGGGTCATGCGCTCGCGCAGGCCGCCCGCTTTCAGAAAATCCTGCTCCAAACGGCGCAGTTGCCGGTCAATCTGGTAGTTGGTCTGGTGGATCAGGCAGATGGCGATGTTGGCTATGACCGCCGGCGTGCGGGTCTCCATAAACTCGCGATAGTCCTCAAAAGTCTGCGGCGTTTTGCGGCCCAATTTGCGGACAGAAGCGTCTGGTAGTCGCGGCGGGGCGGCAGCAGGCGATCGGGTGGCTGAGAAGGATGGGAAGCATGATTTTCATACCTCCCATTCTTCCCATTCCTCTCATTGTCGTTCATGGCAACCTGCCCTACTGCGCGAAGTTGAAGCTGGTTTTGGCCGCAACCTTCACCCACTGGCGGTAGCCTTCTTCGAGCCTGTCATATTTTATCCCGAAGGCGGCGGCCATAGCGTCCTCCTCCTTCTTGCCTGCCTTGATGAGCTTGACCATCTCGGGCAGTTTCTCGTGGGGGAAATTCCGGTAGAGGAACTCAACCTTGGTCCAGGCGAAAGTGTAACCCGTGAGGTCCATGCCGCCCACCGGACGGTTCTGCATCTCCGCCCAACTCGGCAGGTAATTACGCGCCAGGCACATCTGGAGGTGCTTGACGCGCTGCTTCCGTTGCGGGTTGTCCTCGCGGCCGTCCGGGTTGTTCTCGTGGTCGTAGAAGAACTCGATGAACTGCGCCATGCCCTCGTGCAGCCACTTGGTGAGCGGAACGTTCTCTCCGGTGAGTTGCAGGAAAGCGTGCGTGCATTCGTGGTGCAGAGTGTTGCGCGCCAGGCGGGAAATGGTCTTGTCATTGTTGGGAAACCGTTCCGAGTAGAAAGGAATGCAAATGTGGACCTGGCGGCCTTCAGGCAGGAAATAGCCCCCGGACATCGCCGCTCCGGGGTTGTGATCAACGGCGGCGGCGAACTGCCGGAACTTGGCGTGGCTGGAGAAATAGTAAATCGGCATCTTGTTGTTCCACAGCTTGTCGCCTTCGTGGTGGCGCAGGACCCCGCAAAGGCGCTCGTAGAGCAACTCGTTCCACTGGGAGAATGGGCCGTACTTGGTTTCGGGCACTTCGGAGAAATAGTAGAAGTGTTTGGTCTCTTTCATGTTCCATGTGCCGCCCAGGGCTTTCAGTTCCTCAAGCCGCTTGTCCAGAAAGGCCTTCATCTCCGCCGGGCTGCGCGGCGGCACATCCATCTCCGCGAAGCCTTTGGTCAGATCGGCGTTTTCGCCTGTCCCCTCGCCCGGCTCGCCGGAAGATTCGCCGGGGTCCTGCTTGCCGCCGGCGGGTTCCTTGGGCTCCTTCGCCTTGGTCTCGACTTCCTTGAGGACCTTGATCGCGGCCAGCAGCGCCCCGGCCTTGTCTTTGCAGGCCGGGTCCGCCTGGACCGCCGTAGCTTCTTCTTCGGCTTCCGCCAGCAAACTCTTGGCGAGGAAGTAGGCGCCCATCTCCAGGCGCGTGGTGGCACTGGCAGGCCGCGGGATGGCCTTATAACAGCGTGCCACGTCCTTGGGATCCAGTTTCTCCAGCGGGAAATTCAGCTCCTTGCCGAAGGGCTTGAGCACTGCGCCTTCCTTGGTGACTTTGACGACCTCACACTCGGTCACCTGTCCGTTGATGTGCACCGGGACCTTCTCGGCGCCGCAAAGCGGCCAGGAGAGGAACAGCAGCCACACACAGATCTTCAGGAGGAGGCCAGGGGGTTCGTAGCGCATCAACGCCCGCCTTTCGTTTGCTGCACTCTTGTATACTTCGGCGCGGTTGAAAAGCCAGCAATTATTGGGCTTGAGCGGGTTTATGCCGCTGAGTGCGGCTGCCAAGCCGTTGTAGCGCAGGTTTCCAACCTGCTGTATCGCCGACTTCCAGTCGGCAGAGCCTGGATAGCTCGTGGCGTTGCGAGAAGCAAAAGAGCGTCTGCGGGCTGGAAGCCCGCGATACAGCAGACTGGAAGTCTGCGCTACAATACGCGGTGTAGACAGACAGTGGATGGCAACTGGAAACCAGGAATCCCAAATCCCAGGAGGAACTCCCCCATGTCCACGTTTGTCACGGCTGTAGTGATGGCCTTGCTCTTTTCAATGCTGGCGGCCAAAGGCCAAGCGCAGGAAGATTTCTGGGTGCTGAGGTTCCACGTAGCGCCCAATGGCGATGACAAGTGGTCGGGCAGAAGCAATACGCCGAACGCCGGACGGACAGACGGCCCATTCGCCACGGTCGGTCGCGCCCAGCAGGCAGCGCGGCAAGGTAAGCCGAATCAGTCCGCCGGTCATGGGCCCATTGTGGTGGAACTGCGCGGCGGCGTGTACTATCTAGCCGAGCCTATTGTCTTGACGCCCGAAGACTCAGACGTCATCTACCAGGCCGCTCCGAATGAAACTCCCGTCCTCAGCGGCGGCACGAGGCTGACCGGCTGAAAGCTTGACGAGAAGGGCCGCTGGCAGCTTGAAATCCCGGACGTGCGGGACGGCAAATGGGTCTTCAACCAGTTGTTCGTGGATGGCCAGCGCCGCTACCGCCCGCGCCTGCCCAAGGATACGTACTACTTCATCGCCAGCGACATGGCCCCTTCCAAGCCGGACGCCAAGGGCTTCGACCGCTTCAAGTTCAAGGCCGGCGACATCCAGGGCAATTGGAAGAACCTGGAGGACGTGGAGGTCCTGCCGTTCCACAATTGGTACATGTCGCGCCTGCGCATCGCTTCGGTCGAGGAGCCACGCAACGTCGTGAACTTCGCGGGCCAGACTTTCTGCAAGGAGGGCTGGTCGGCGCTGGCCAAGGGCTGGCGCTACATCGTGGAGAACGTCTTCGAGGCGCTCTCCAAGCCCGGCGAATGGTATCTGGACAGGAAGAGCGGCCTGCTGACCTACATCCCGCTGCCCGGCGAGGACCCCGCGAAGACGGAGGTCATCGCGCCGCGCCTCGAAACGCTGGTGCAGCTCAAGGGCGACGTAACCAAGAAGCAATGGGTTCAGCAAATCAATTTCGCGGGCCTGACTTTCCAGCACACCAATTGGAAACTGCCGCCCGAAGGCTACAGTTTCTGCCAGGCTGAAGCCATCCTCGGCGGCGCGATTAGCGCCGTCGGTGTGCGCGAGTGCGTGTTTAGCGGCTGCGCGGTCAGCCACGTGGGCCAATATGCGCTCGATTTCGGAGAGGGCTGCCAGAACTGCCGCGTGGAGAACTGCGAACTGACCGACCTGGGCGCAGGCGGGGTCAAGATCGGCGAGATGCAGTTGCGCCCGAACGAAGACGAAATCGCCAGCCATATCACCGTGCGCAACAACCTCATCGCCTACGGCGGCCGCGTGCACCCGGCGGCCATCGGCGTGTGGATCGGGCACTCGCCGTACAACACAGTCGAGCACAACGAAATCTGCGACTTCTATTACTCGTCCATCTCGGTGGGCTGGTCGTGGGGCTATGGCCCGAGCGGCGCACACCACAACCTCATCGCTTTCAATCACCTGTACAAGCTCGGACAGGGCGTCCTGACGGACATGGGCGGCATCTACACGCTCGGCGTCTCGCCGGGCACGCTGCTCCACCATAACCTGATGCACGACATCACCTCGCACAGCTACGGCGGCTGGGGGATTTACTTCGACGAGGGCAGCCAGGGAGTCGTCGCCGAGAACAACATCGTCTATCGGACCAAGTCGTCCGGCTTCCACCAGCACTACGGGCGCGAGAACATAGTGCGCAACAATATCTTCGCCTTCGGAGGCGAAGCGCAGTTGATGCGCTCGCGGGACGAAAAGCACCTGTCCTTCACTATGGAACGCAACCTCGTCTACTGGAAAGACGCGCCGCTGCTGGGCAGCAACTGGCACGGCGACAAGACCAAGTTCTTGCTCGACAACAACCTTTACTGGGAGTGCGGCGGCGCCAAGGTGACCTTCGCGGGCTTGTCGTTCGAGGACTGGCAGAAGCAGCGCGGCGAAGACGAACACTCGCTGATCGCAGACCCGCTCTTCGTTGACCCTGAGCACGGCGACTTCTCCCTCAAGCCCGGTTCTCCGGCGGAGAAGATCGGTTTCCAGCCGATTGACACGAAACAGATCGGGCGCCTGCCGGTGGCTGGGCTCAAACAGAGCGCCGTCAAAGAGGTGCCGGCTGCCTATCCGCCGCCGCCGCCCCCGCTGCCCCCCCAGCCCATCGCGGAGGACTTCGAGGACGTGCCCGTGGGTGAGAAGCCACCGGGCGCGGTCGTCTCCGAGGACAGCGGCGTTAAGGAAGCGGTAGTCCGCGTCACTGACGAGACGGCCGCGAGCGGCAAGCACAGCCTCAAGTTCATTGACGCGCCTGGGCAGAAGCACCCGTGGGACCCGCATATCTGGTACGAGCCGCGCTTCAAGGAAGGCATTCTGGTAGGCAAATTCGCGTTGCGCATGGAGAAAGGCGCGAAGTTCTTCCATGAATGGCGCACGGAGGGGAACCCCTACCATTCGGGGCCGTCGCTGTGGGTTGACGGCGACGGAAACCTGACCACAGGGGGTAACAAGCTCCTCTCCCTGCCGCTGGGCAAGTGGGTCAGGTTCGAGATCACCGCCGGGCTGGGCCAGAACGCCAAGGGCAAGTGGGACCTGGCAGTCACGCTTCCCGACGCGCCTGAAGCGCAGAAGTTCGCGGAGCTGCCGTGTGATCCCAAGTTCAAGGCGCTCTTCTGGTTTGGCTTCGTCGCGCACGGGACGGAGAAGGCGGTGTTTTACGTGGATGACATTTCTTTGGCGCCCAAGCAGCCGTGATGATATACTGGTCTTGGAGATGCGAACATGAGCACAGTCCATACTGCCCCACCCCGATCCAAGCGCCGCGAGCCCAACTGGGAGATTGTCGAGTCCTTTACCGCTCAGGGCGAGTGGAGCGAGGAAGAGTACCTGGAACTCGATACCAACCGTCTCATCGAGTTCACGGATGGCCGCCTGGAGGTGCTGCCCATGCCAAAAACGTCTCATCAAAGAAGCGGCGCGCACCTTTTCGAGGTCTTGCGCGCTTTTGTTTCTCATGGTAAGGCAGGCGAAGTTTTGTACGGGGGGGTGCGCATTCGCCTGAGGCCGGGTATGATTCGCGAACCAGACATTGTTTTCATGCTGGCTGAGCACTCCGCGCGAGTGGGTGAAGACTATTGGGATGGCGCCGATTTGGTGATGGAGGTTGTTTCCCCGGGAGCGAAGGACCGCGAACGCAACTTGCGCCGCAAACGGCTGGAATATGCTGCCGCTGGGATCCCGGAGTACTGGATCATTGACCCCAAGCTGGCGCGGATTACCGTGCTGCGGCTTGAAGGGGACCATTACGTGGTGCACGGCGAGTTCAAGCCGGGCGAACAGGCGTCGTCGGTGCTGCTGAAGGGGTTCACTGTGGACGTGGCAGCGGTGTTGGCGGGGAAGTAAGCTTGCTCCCGCCTATGCTGCTCGATTTCCTTTACCTGGCCGCCGCCGTCCTCCTGACGCCCTACTTCCTCTGGCGGCGGCTGGTGAAGCGCAAGCACAGTGCGCCTTGGCGCAGCAAGCTCGGCTATGTGGCCGAACGCTCCGCCGGTGTGACGCGGGTGTGGATTCACGCCGTCTCCGTGGGTGAAGCGGTAGCCGCTGAGACGCTGGTCAAGGCCTTGTATCGGACGAGGCCGGAGCTTGAGGTCGTCATCTCCACGACCACCACGACGGGCCAGGAAGTGGCGGCCAAACGTTATGGCCAGGAGAAGGTCTTTTACTATCCGCTTGATTTCTCGTACGCCGTCAAACGCGCACTGGACCGGGTCAAGCCGGCGCTGCTGGTGCTCATGGAACTGGAAGTCTGGCCCAACATGACCGCCGAAGCTGCCAGGCGAGGCATTCCCGTTGTGGTCGTGAACGGACGGGTCACTGAACGCGCGGCGCGCCGGTACGGACGCTTCTGGTTTTTGGTCGGCCCGTCGTTCCGGCGCGTGCGGCGCTGGCTGGCGTGGACACGGCGCTCGAACCGGAGGCGCGCGCGAGCCTGCGTGCCAAGCTCGGGATCGCGCCGGACGCCCCTGTCCTGGTTGGCGGCAGCACGCATCCAACTGAGGAGACCGCGCTCCTGGCTGCCTACAAACAGCTTCGCGATGGCCAGTACCCCGCGCTGCGGCTGATTCTGGTTCCCCGGCATCCGGAACGCACCGCCGCTGTCGAAGCCGAGATTGTTGCGGCCGGTTTTCCCTGCCAGCGGCTGAGCTCGTTGCGCGCTCCAAGTGTTCAGCACTCAGCACTCGATACTCAGTACTCAGTGCTTTTGGTTGACACGGTCGGCGAGCTGAAAGGCATGTACAAGGCCGCCGATGTGGCCTTTGTGGGCGGGTCACTGGTTCCGCACGGCGGGCAGAACGTCATGGAACCGTGCGGCCTGGGTGTGCCGGTGCTCCACGGCCCGCACATGCACAACTTCAACGAGGCGCTGGACATCCTGCGTTCCTGCGACGGTTCGGTTGAAGTGACGCGGCAGGACCTCGCCATTGCGCTTGAGCGGTTGCTGCGCGACAAAGCCGCTGCCCAGGCCCTGGCAGGACGGGCAAGGCAGGCGTTCCTGCGCCAACAGGGCGCCGCGCGGCGGGCCGCGGAGTACCTGCT